>NZ_JACOMP010000248.1:0-11677 GCF_014466085.1 Thermosynechococcus sp. OHK43 | reverse complement strand
TCCTAGAGAAAGGCTATGAAG
This sequence comes from Thermosynechococcus sp. OHK43, assembly GCF_014466085.1. Taxonomy (NCBI): domain Bacteria; kingdom Bacillati; phylum Cyanobacteriota; class Cyanophyceae; order Acaryochloridales; family Thermosynechococcaceae; genus Thermosynechococcus; species Thermosynechococcus sp. OHK43. Next base: position 11,656 of record NZ_JACOMP010000248.1, on the reverse strand, counting down.
TGCATGGCATTATTCGCCGCACCTCCACATTTAATACTGATCGCATTGACCACATTTACGTTGACCCCCACCAAGAGGGGGCTACTCTGCGCCTACACTATGGCGATCTCACCGATGGCGGCACCCTGCGGCGCATTATCGAACTTAGCCAACCTGATGAAATTTATAATCTGGGGGCACAATCCCACGTGCGGGTAAGCTTTGATGCCCCCCAATATACCGTTGAAACTGTTGCCATGGGAACCCTGCGGCTCCTAGAGGCCATTCGCGAATACCAAGAGCGCACCGGCAAACAGGTGAAGTTTTACCAGGCGGGTTCTTCGGAGATGTTTGGTCTGGTGCAGGAGGTACCGCAGCGGGAAACGACGCCCTTTTATCCCCGCAGTCCCTATGCCTGTGCCAAGGTCTATGCCCATTGGCAAACGGTCAATTATCGCGAGGCCTATCACCTTTTTGCCTGTAATGGCATTCTCTTTAACCACGAAAGCCCGCGGCGGGGTGAAACATTCGTGACCCGCAAAATTACCCGTGCCGTTGCCCGCATTGTGGCTGGCCAGCAAAACAAGCTCTATTTGGGCAACTTAGACGCCAAACGGGACTGGGGCTACGCCAAAGACTATGTGCGTGCCATGTGGCTGATGCTGCAACAGGAGCAACCCGATGACTATGTGGTGGCCACGGGGGAAACCCACTCTGTGCGGGAATTTCTCGAGCTGGCCTTTGGGTATGTGGGTCTGAACTGGGAGGATTACGTGGAATTTGACCCCCGCTATCTGCGTCCCACGGAGGTGGATCTACTCTTGGGAGATCCCACTAAGGCAAAAACAGTATTGGGTTGGCAGCCCTCGGTTACATTTCCTGAGCTGGTGGCCCTGATGGTGGAAGCGGATCTCCATGCCGTGGGGATTCAAGGAACCACTCCCAAAACCAGCTCCGACACCGTGCTGGACCTCATTGCGCAGCGACAGTTTATCAGTAAGGCAGACTAGCCATGGATTTGAGTCAAAAAAGAATTCTCGTTACAGGAGGGGCAGGATTTTTGGGATGCCATGTGGTGGCACAGTTGCAGGTAGCTGGCGCCGTCCCTGAGCAAATTACGGTGGTGCGATCGCGCGACTACGATCTACGGCAACTGTCCGCTTGTCAAGCTGTGGTTCAAGGCCAAGATATTGTCATTCACCTTGCTGCCCATGTGGGAGGGATTGGTCTCAATCAAGCCAAGCCCGCCGAGCTGTTTTATGACAATTTGATCATGGGGGCCCAACTCATTGACTGTGCCCATCGCGCTGGCGTGGAAAAATTCGTCTGTGTGGGGACGATTTGCGCCTATCCTAAATTTACCCCCGTTCCCTTCAAAGAAAGTGATCTCTGGAACGGTTATCCCGAAGAAACAAACGCTCCCTACGGCATTGCTAAGAAAGCCCTTCTCGTGCAACTGCAAGCCTATCGGCAGCAGTATGGCTTTAATGGTATTTATCTTCTGCCGGTAAACCTCTATGGCCCCGGAGATAACTTTGATCCTGAGAGTTCCCATGTGATTCCTGCCTTGATTCGCAAAGTGCATACTGCCCAGCAACAGGGGGATTCTCGGATTGCCGTATGGGGCGATGGCACTCCTAGCCGTGAATTCCTTTATGTGGAGGATGCTGCCCGCGGCATTGTCATGGCTACCCAAGCCTACAATGATCCCGATCCTGTTAACCTTGGCACCGGTGAGGAGATCACCATTCAAAATCTGGTGGCTCTAATCTGTGAACTGATGGGGTTTCAAGGTCAAATTCAGTGGCAAACCGATAAGCCCAATGGTCAACCCCGGCGCTGTCTCGATACCACTAGGGCAAAGGAGGCCTTTGGTTTTCGTGCCCAGGTTTCCCTTAAAGAAGGCTTAGAACGTACAATTTCTTGGTACCGTCAGCACGCTACATCCCTATGAAGGACTGGCTCCAGATAATTCAGGAGATTGCCCAAGACATCTTTTAAGAATTAGGAAGTGGTTTTAGCGAGGCGATCTACCAAAAAGCTTTTGAGGTTGCCCTGCGGGAACGGCAAATTGAGTACGAAGAACAACGCAAGGTACCGATTTTCTTTCACGGTTATTTTGTAGGGGAAGCTATTCCCGATCTCATTGTCCGTGACAATGGCCAAGGGGTTGTTGTGGTTGAACTCAAAGCTGTTCAGAATATTGGCGATAAGGAAGTCAAGCAAGTCAGGAAGTACATGGCGACCCTGAAGATTCCTGTGGGGGTTCTCATCAATTTTCCTGCTTCCACAGCAGCAGATCGGCCACCAATCATTGAGGTAAACCTAAGTTCTTAATCCTTCAGAATTCCCCTCTCCTAAAGGCTTGCCCGCTACTGAGCCAGTAGGGCAATCACCGGCATCAGCACCTCTTGATTGGGGGGCGAGGCGTCAACCAAAAAGTTTAGGAGTGCAAGATGGCGTTTAGCTTCGATTCTAGCTCGGCAAGCTGCTCGTTCTGCCTCTGCCATGTTCTTCAATCATTCTTCGTTGCTCTTCTGTAATTCTTTTCTTTAAGGCTCTGCTTGTGCCAAGCGATCTGTTTCTCGATTTCGACGGTTCCACTCAAGGCCGCGATTAACCACTGCCACCAGGAGGGCTGCCACGGTGAGTCGGTTGCTCCAGATGCGGGGGGGCAAGGTATCCGAGGAGGGTGCAGTCGGTCTGGTCATAAAATTTCAGAAAGGTCTGTATCGATAGTCTAGTGATGATTGCTTCACTTGACGCACCTGCACCATATGCTGAATGTCAAAGTTGGTTGCGCCCTTAGGCTGGGTGTTGTCGTTGTTGGCAATTGGTTGTGGGACAGGGGACGCGATCGCCCACAATTAGGGTACGCCATTGGTCTGGCTTTAAGCGGGTTTGTGCCACCCGTTGCAGATCCGCCGCGGTTGCTGCTTTGACAGCTTGCTGATAGCGGAAGATAAAATCCTTCGGCAAATCATAGTATTCGTAGCGCAAGAGGCGATTTAGAATTTGCAGGCGATCGCGAAAATTAAAAACAAATGAGTTGAGAATGCTGTCCTTGGCATAATTTAGTTCTGCTGAGCCAACCGGTTCCTGTTGCAATCGCTCAATTTCCTGGCGGAGGGCGCTGAGAAACTTGGCTGTGGTCTCTGTTTGGGTTTGGCCGACACCATAAAACACCCCCGGATAGTCAAACTCCGGACTCCAAGCGGCATAGACACTATAGGCCAACCCTTGGCGCGATCGCACTTCATTGAAAAGACGCCCGCCAAAGCCATTGAGAACTCCATTGAGGACATAAAGGGTAAACACATCTGGATCCTTGAGGGTTCCCCCCAATTGGCCGGTATAGATGTAGCTTTGGGAGAGATGGGGCCGATGAATTACCACTGTTGCTGGGGAGGTATCAGCCGTCACTGGCGGCAAGGGAGGCAGGGGCGGTAAGTTCGGCGGATCCTGCCATGGGCCAAAAATTGCCGCCAGGCGATCGCCCATTTCCGAGGCATCAAAATCGCCCACCAACCCCAAAATGCAGCGGGAGGGAGCCAGATAGGTCCGGTAAAATTGCTGCACATCGGCAGGGGTAATGTTGGCAAGTGTTTCTAGCTCTTGAGTGCGGGCGTAGGGACTCTTAGGGCCATAAATCAGCTTGTAAAATTCCCGTTCTGCTTGGGCATTGGGTTGATCATCACGGCGTTGAATAATTCCCTGGCGGCGCCGAATCGCCAATTCAAAGCGCTCTGGTTCTACTGCTGGGGCTTGGAGCATTTCCGCCAGTAGGTTCAGTACTGCCTCGCTGTGTTCCTTAAGACTGTTGAAATTAATCCGTCCTAAAGTTTTGCCGACGCCGGATTCAATAGATGCCGCCCGATCCTCCAACCATTCGTCAATTGCAGCAGCCCGGTGGGCTTGGGTGCCCCCTGTGCGAATTAGATCGCCGCTGATTTCTGCCAAACCCACCTGCGCCGGTGGATCCCAGCGACTACCTGCCCGAAAGATCACAGTTCCCCGCACTAGAGGCCACTCGTGATCCTCAAGGAGATAGACCACCATGCCATTGCTCAACTGACGGCGCTCATAGGCCGGTACTTGCAGTTCTGGTAATGGGGGAAAGGTCAATTCGGTGTAGTGCTTGGGGGTCATGGCCATTGCCGGGGAGGGTGGGATCAACCATAGCAGCAGCGCAGATAAAACACCAAGACAGAGCGATCGCCCAAATGAGCGGCACAGTTGTAGACAGACAGCCATCATGGGAATCAGCAGCGGCTAAGAACAAGATAATTGAGTGAAGCTCACTCAGTATCAATAACAGTCAGCAAAAATGACTCTAAGAATTTAAAGAATGGTTAACTCATTCTAGGCAGTGTCAAGAAAAGATTGCATCAGAGTCAGGGAAATTTTCTGGAAACAGGATCAAACTTCAACCCCTAGAATAGGAATCGCAGTATTCTGTCTGCTACCAAAACGGGTGGGATTTGGTAAGCTTTAAGCAAAAACGATTCCCTCAAGTACTCCTTGCCGAGGCCATTGATGTGAAGTCTGATCTGCCGCAGAGATGGCGCCATCTCCTTGTCATTCAGGATCGCGAAGGCCGGCGTACCATTCACTTGGAAGCTGGCACCTATACCATTGGGCGGCACCCCAGCAATAGGATTGTGCTTAAGTCGCCAATGATTTCCCGTCAGCACGCGGTTTTGCTACGGATGTTGGATTCTAGCAGCGGTAACTTTTTCTTTCGCCTCATTGATGGTGACCTCCAAGGAAGGCGCAGTGTCAATGGTCTGACTGTCAATGGCAAGCCCTGCCAGTCCCACATTCTTCAGCATGGAGATGTAATTGTCTTTGGGGGTGATGTGCGCGCCCGCTACCACGTGATCGCTGACATTTCTGACTCAGGGCTCGATCGCTACACGCGCGCCCTCGAAAGATGTAGCCTTCCAGATCAAGCGGTGGCCTCCTGGGGAACTGCCTTCAGCAGCAGTGAAATGTCAGAGGTGACGGAAATTCAACTGCTGCGGTTATCCTCGTTTCCAGAGTTAAGTCCCTATCCCATTATTGAACTGGCTGCCAATGGTCAACTCACCTACCTCAATCCAGCGGCGATTCAGGAATTTCCCGATCTAGGAGAACTGGATGGGCAACATCCGCTGCTATCGCGCCTCAAAAGCTGGTCGTTGCAGGAAAAGCGATTTGCCGTCGAGGAAATCAATGTTGGCGATCGCACCTACGAAGTGACGATCCATATGCTGCGGGAGAGCCAATTAATTCGCTGCTACCTCACTGACATTACGGAGCGCAAACGTTCAGAACTGGCCCTGCGAATTAGTGAGGAACGCTATGCTCTGGCGGCTGAAGCGGCCAATGATGGCCTCTGGGATTGGCACATTAGCAATCGCTCCGTGTACTATTCTCCCCGCTGGGAGCTGCTGATTGGGGAGCCTGCCGGTACCCTCCAACCCACCATCGAGGAATGGTGGCGGCGAGTCCACCCCGATGACCTAGAGCAGTTGCGCCTGAACATAAAGGAGCACCTCTTCGGCACCCGTCCTTACTTTGATTGTGAATTTCGGATAAGGCATCGCGACGGCAGTTACCGCTGGATGCGATCGCGGGGAAAAGCCCTGCGCAACGAGAAGGGTCAGCCCTACCGCATGGGAGGTTCCATGACCGATGTCACGGAGTACCACCTAATTCAGGAGCAAATTCTTCACGATGCCCTCCACGATGCCATGACGGGTCTGGCCAACCGCGTTCTCTTTGTAGACCATCTGAGCCAAGCCATTGCTCGCCGCCAGCGGCGTCCTAACTCCCTCTTTGCGGTGCTGTTTTTAGATGTGGATCGCTTTAAGGTGATCAACGATAGCCTAGGGCACTTAGCTGGGGATCAACTCCTGATTGGCATTGGCCAGCGACTGAGGGCTTGTACTCGCCCTGAGGATACGGTCGCCCGCCTTAGTGGCGACGAATTTGCGATTCTGCTAGAAGACCTCACTGATCCAGCCCAGGCGATGAAAGTAGCAGAACGAATTTTGAACACCCTGGGCCGTCCCTTTCTGCTGGAAGGCCGTGAAATCTTTACCAGTGGCAGTATTGGCATTGCCTTTCCGAGCGAGGACAGTCAGACCCCTGAGGACCTACTGCGGGATGCCGATACTGCTATGTACCGCGCCAAATCCCTTGGCAAGGCTCGCTACGAGGTCTTTAGTATGACGATGCGTGCCCAGACGATAGCCCTCATGAAAATGGAAACGGAGCTGCGACAGGCGGCAGAGCGTGAGGAATTTTTGGTGTACTATCAGCCGATTGTTGATCTATCAACGCTCAAGATTGTGGGTTTTGAAGCGCTGCTGCGTTGGCAACATCCCGAACGGGGCATCATTTCCCCTGGCGAATTCATGGCGGTGGCCGAAGAGATGGGGTTGATCCTACCCATCAGTTGGTGGGTCATGGCAGAGGCTTGCCGCCAAATGCAGCGCTGGGCAGTGGTCTTTCCCCGCAGTCGTGGACTCAGGATTAGTGTCAACCTCAGTGGACGTCATTTTCAACAGGCGGATCTGCTGCCCAAGTTAAGGTCTATTTTGGCGGAAACGGGATTTCCAGCACAGCGACTCTGCCTTGAGGTCACTGAAGGGATTCTCATTGATAACAAGGAGGTGGCGATCGCCACCCTTGAGGAAATTCGGGCCATGGGCATCCCCGTGTACATGGATGATTTTGGCACAGGCTATTCTTCCATGAGCTATTTGCACCGCTTTCCCATTGACACCCTTAAAATTGATCGCACGTTCATTTCTGGCCTCAATTGTGAGGAATCTTCGGCAACAATTGTGCATACCATTCTTATGCTGGCACATTCTTTGGGGCTAAAGGTGGTGGCGGAGGGCATCGAAACCCGCGAACAGTGTCGTGTCCTGCAAGCCCTAGGGTGCAACTATGGCCAAGGTTATTTCTTTGCCCGCCCCCTCTCGGCGCTGCAGGTGGAAAAATTATTAGCGAGACAATCTTTACCGCCTCTAGTACGCCCCAGTACCGAAGAGCACAATACGCAGAGTCTCCACAAGAATTTCTAAATCCAGATTCAGGGACCAGTTGTCAATGTAGTAAAGGTCAAGGCGTGCCGCTTCATCAAAATTGCTAATCCGAGAGCGGCCAGAAATTTGCCACAGCCCTGTAATGCCGGGCATCACCTGATGGCGAATATGATGCCAGGAATGGAAACGGGCAACATCCCGCAGGGGTAGGGGACGGGGTCCCACTAAGCTCATATCTCCCCAGAGGACGTTCAACAGTTGGGGCAGCTCATCAATGCTGGTTTTGCGCAGAAAACTGCCGAGGCGGGTGCGGCGGGGGTCGTTTTTTACCTTGAAGAGAATGCCATCGGCGGATTCGTTTTGTGCCTCCAAATGGGCTTGGAGTTGCGGTGCATCGGCACGCATGGTGCGAAATTTCCACATCTGAAAGACTTGTCCATGGAGTCCCACTCGCTCTTGGCGAAAAAAGATAGGACCTGGGGAGGTGAGTTTGATGGCGATCGCCACCACGACAAATAGGGGCGCCAGGACCACAAGGCCAATGAGGGCCAAAATCACGTCCAAATAGCGTTTCAGCCGATACTCCCAGCCATTGAGATAGGTCATATCTACCCGCAGGGTGGGCAAAGCCGCCACAATTTCCGGGGCGCCCCGTCGGTAAAGCATTTCCAAGCTGGAGGAGATCAACCGTAGGGAAATGCCCTCTTGGCGCAGTTGCCAATAGAGTGCTGAGGCGAGGTGGGCGGGGGGGAGGCCTTCTACGATCACCTCTTGGGCTTGGCAGTTGAGAATCTCCGTCAAGGTTTGCGGTTCGTTGGCCATAGCAGCGATCGCACTGCCGACAATTTTGTAGTTGGCGCGTTGTTCCAGCAGGGCGCTCAGATACTCCTGCCGCTCTGGGGGGGCCACCAGAAACGCCCGTATGGGGCGCCGCAGGGTGAACATTTTGAAGCCCAAACTTACCCCTAGGCGCAAGATCACGGCCAACACGACACTTAGGCCCCAAGCACTAAAAAACAGTGAGCGCGGCAAATCCACTTTGGGGTCATAGAAGTAGGCGATCGCCAGCGCCAACAGGTAGCCCAAGCTCAATACCTTGGCGAGGCGCAAATAATTTTTCCAATGGCCGCGCGGATGATACAGCCCACTCACAGCAATCAAAAACAACAGACCCGCTGCAAACAGCCAAAAGACACTGGGCAATCCCCACCAATACCACCCTGCCAAATCAGGGGGCAAGGGCGCATAGAAGCGATTGAGTTGTAAGCCCAATTTCCAAGCCAACACCAGCCCCCCGAGGTCACTGGTCAGTAGCAGCAGGGCAAAAGCCGTTTCTGAGCGCAGCCCCCTCCAACGGCAGCGGGGTGCCCGAAGATCACGGAGAAAAGCTTGCGAACGCATTATCGAAGCAAGACAACAACAATGGCTAGGGTTTAGTATTCCGCAGAACTGAGGGTGGCGATCGCAGTGCAAGATCTCTTTGCAGACCCCAATAGATGCTTGAGAATGGGGATAGATAGCCCATCAAGCCCCCTGAAAAACGCCATGTCCAGCGACTTAATTTACCCTTCCACCCTCCTGCTCACGAGCCTCTTGGCCATTGGGTTTGTATTTTTTATTCGTGCCTCCACCAAAGAACGCATTGAAACCAAAGAATGGTTCATTGCCCAACCCCTTGCTAAACTTGCTCCCCAGCTCAAGCACTATTTCCAGCAGCGGGGCTACCGGCTCCACGCCGTCAGTGCCGATGGCGCTGAAGTGACCTTTCAGGGACAGGTTGCCGCCAGTCCCTGGATGGCTGCATTCCTCTTTGCCCTAGCTGTTGCCACTACCACAGCCATTGCCTTAGTGTTGATGGTGCTCTTTCCCAACGGCGGTATTTTGGCCTTTGGTCTCGTTGGCCTCACCCCCATTGCCCCCTGGTTCTACTGGCGCGGTGCCCAGCGGCTCGAAACTGTCAAACTCTCGTTGCAACCCCATGGGATCGGAACCCAAGTCACCCTAGAGGGACATCGCGATGAGCTAATCACCTTTGAGGATACTGTGCTGAGGGCATAGGAGAAAGTCGGGGGCATGCTTTAGATCAGGCGCATAACCCAAAAGACAGCACAGGATAATTTTTTGACCACCTGTAATAGAACGGGCAATGACCGACTCCCCGACTACCAGTGCCACCGACCAACGCACGTTTGGCCAACTCCTCCTTGACCTTGATATTCACCTCAGTCCCAAAGAGGTGGATTTTTAGGGGGTAAATTTCGGGTGTATTTGGCCTGTAAGAGCTATCCCTTGACGACAGTGCTCTACGGTGGTGTGAGCGTCACACCGACAGCGAGGGTCGCTTGATTGCTGAAACGGTCAAGCCCGGTTCCTTTGAAATAAATGCCTCCTTCGAGGGAGCCGCCCAATGCAGATGTCCCTGAGTCACCTCAGTGCGATGAGCCAACGCTTGCTGGGAGGTCTCCAAGACTTGGCCACAAGCTACGGTTACCCCAAGCGGTTGGAAACGGATCTCGCGCGGGGAATTCTCGCCAACTATTGGCAACAGTGGCGGCGGGAACGGTTTTACCAATGGGTGATTTGGTTGGTGGAAAATTACACCAATGAATCGACGGCAGAAATTCGTAAATTGAGCACAATAATTGAGCACAATCTATGAAACAGCGTTAGAAATTTATGATTAACTGTTTCGTGATTATTGCGGCTTTTCACCGCGTCTAGGGGCGAAATAATCCCCAACTTCAGCGGGGGACTTTGCTAGAATCAGTCAACAGATAGTTTTTCTGTGGTCAGCGGTAGGCTATCGCTCCTAGGTATCTTGCGAGGTCGGGTTTTTATGCACCTAAGTGAACTTACCCATCCCAACCAGTTGCATGGGTTGTCCATTGCCCAATTGACTCAAATTGCCGCCCAAATTCGCGACAAGCATCTAGAAACTGTGGCGGCGACCGGCGGCCACCTTGGTCCCGGCTTGGGCGTTGTTGAACTCACCCTCGCACTCTACCAAACCCTTGATTTAAATAAGGATCGCGTGGTCTGGGATGTGGGGCACCAAGCCTATCCCCACAAAATGTTGACCGGTCGCTACAACAATTTCCACACCCTGCGCCAAAAAGGGGGGATTGCTGGTTACTTAAACCGGCGGGAAAGTCCCTTTGATCACTTTGGGGCTGGGCATGCCTCCACGAGTATTTCGGCAGCTTTGGGGATGGCGATCGCCCGCGATCTCAAGGGGGAAAACTTCAAGGTAGTGGCCATTATTGGCGATGGCGCCCTGACGGGGGGCATGGCCCTAGAGGCCATTAATCATGCCGGCCACCTGCCCCACACCAACCTGATGGTGGTGCTCAACGACAATGAAATGTCTATTTCCCCCAATGTGGGGGCGATTCCCCGCTATCTGAATAAAATCCGCCTCTCACCGCAGGTGCAATTTATTACCGATAATCTCGAAGAGCAGTTCAAGCATATCCCCTTCTTTGGTGAAAACCTGACCCCGGAGATGCAGCGCATCAAGGAGGGGATGAAGCGCCTTGCGGTTCCTAAGGTGGGCGCTGTCTTTGAGGAATTAGGCTTTACCTATGTAGGCCCTGTGGATGGCCATAATTTAGAGGAGCTGATTGCCACATTCCAGCATGCCCACACCATTCCTGGCCCGGTACTCGTCCATGTTGCAACCGTGAAGGGCAAAGGCTATGCAATCGCCGAGAAAGACCAAGTGGGCTACCATGCCCAAAATCCCTTTGATCTGGTCACTGGCAAGGCCAAACCCTCTAGTAAACCCAAGCCCCCCAGCTACTCCAAGGTCTTTGGCGAAACCCTGACGAAGCTGGCAGAAAATGATCCGCGCATTGTGGGCATTACAGCGGCGATGGCCACGGGCACAGGCCTAGATATTCTCCAAAAACGGGTGCCAAAACAGTACATTGATGTCGGGATTGCCGAGCAGCATGCGGTAACAATGGCGGCGGGGATGGCCACCCAGGGAATGCGCCCCGTAGCGGCAATTTACTCCACATTCCTCCAGCGCGCCTATGACCAAATTGTCCATGATGTCTGCATCCAAAAGCTACCGGTTTTCTTCTGTATGGATCGGGCGGGGATTGTCGGTGCCGATGGCCCTACCCACCAAGGGATGTATGACATTGCCTATTTGCGCTGCCTACCCAATATGGTGCTGATGGCACCCAAGGATGAGGCGGAACTGCAACGGATGATTGTAACAGGCATTAACTACACCGATGGACCGATCGCCCTGCGCTATCCCCGCGGCAATGGCTATGGTGTCGCCCTCATGGAGGAAGGCTGGGAACCCCTTGAAATTGGCAAAGGAGAGCTTTTGCGCTCTGGTGAAGATCTTCTCCTAGTGGCCTACGGCTCAATGGTCTATCCGGCGATGCAGGTGGCGGAAATCCTCAAGGAACACGGCCTGGGTGCTGCCGTGATCAATGCTCGCTTTGCCAAGCCCTTGGATACGGCGTTGATTCTGCCCTTGGCAAAACAAATTGGCCGCGTGGTCACACTGGAGGAGGGCTGCCTGATGGGGGGCTTTGGCTCGGCGGTACTTGAGGCACTGCAGGAGGCGGATATTCTGGTGCCGGTACTGCGTTTGGGGGTACCGGATATCTTGGTGGAGCACG
>NZ_JACOMP010000247.1:0-9989 GCF_014466085.1 Thermosynechococcus sp. OHK43 | reverse complement strand
GGGCGGGGGGGGGGGGCAACACTGCAAGAGTGGCTCAGTACCCTAGGAAAAGTGGCGATGGCTGTTCCTCGGGCTTACCTTGAGGCAATTGAAATGATAGTGCGTCCCCATCGCCATGAAGCGATCCTCCGTGAACCCGTTGATCCTACCCGTGCCCCCGGTCTGATTTTTCTGGATATTTTTACGATTACCTTCACCCCCAAGACAATCGTACTGCGCTACGACGAGGAGGGCTGGTTTGAAGTGCATCAACTAGTGGAGCGCCGACCTGAAAAATGACGGCCTTTTTAGTCATCATGCTGCTGATTCTGGGCATTCCCCTCTATGCTGCTTGGAAAGGGGAGCACATCTGGTCGAAGATGTTGGCCTTTGCCAGTATTGCCACAAAGGCGGCGATGATGATTTTGCTAGTGTCGGTGCAGCGGGATGATTGGATGATTGGCATTGTGGGCGTAATCATTCTCAGTGTGGGTAATGGTGCCCTGATGCTCCTCGCACAGATTCTGCGGCGACTACGGGATGTAGCCAATCTTTAGGGAGGAGTCAGTGATTTTACAGTGGATCAGTTATACCTGTATTAGTTTTGGTCTTTTTCTTTGGCTGTGGGGAACTTGGCCGCTGGTGAGCCGGCGATCGCCCCTCTATAAACTGCATTTTTTGTCAGTCTCCGATACCTTGGGTTCGATGGCGATCATGATCGGGGTGTTACTGCGTATTCCCCGCGAATGGCCTCTTCTGGTCTTGGCATTGATCTCCCTTGCCCTTTGGAATACCATTCTGGGCTACGTTTTAGCCTACTGCTCCCAAGGGGAGGACACTGATGGATAGCTGGCTCATTGCGGTCACTGCCCTCTTGCCCCTAACGGCTCTCATGTTGGTTTTCCAGGAGAATCCCTACCATGCTCTTGTGATTCGCGGCATTATTGGTGCCGTGGCTGCCCTTCTCTATGCTGTTCTCGGAGCTGCCGATGTGGCGCTAACCGAAGCCCTGGTGGGAACGATGCTCTCAATTATGCTCTACGCAGTTGCAGTACGCTCTTCTTTGGTGCTGCGATTGGGCATCTTAGCTTCGTCCCTGTCCACCGATAGTTTAGATCACTTATTGGCAGCCATTCGTGAAGCCCTTGCCCCCTATCATTTGCGTGTTGAATTAATCATTTATCCCACGTTTGAGCAACTCCAAATAGCGCTCCGCGATCGCGAGATTCACGCTCTTTGTACTGAGGAGAAGGCACAACTGCTAACAATGACTCGTGTACCGCGCCTCTACACCATCCTCAAGCCCCACCTCACGACTCTCACAGAACTTGTATACTACCCCTTGCCCAGTGAAGAGGAGTCGGCCGCATGATTTGGCTTTATGGAATTGCGGCGCTACTGCTGCTGCTTAAAATTTTGACGATTCCCACCATTCCAGCGATACCAGCTATCGGGATTGTTGAGACTCTAGTCACAGAGAGCGCAATTCCCAATGCAGTCACAGCCATCATTTTGCGCAATCGCCTGTACGACACCATTTTTGAAGTGCTGGTATTCACCCTTGCCATCATGGGGGCACAGTATCTGCTCAGTAATGAAAAACCCCTTGGCCATGTTAGCCGCTTCAATGATCAACCTTCGATTGTTTTAGCAAGATTTGGCGCCACCATTTGCTCCCTTGTGTGTATTGAGTTAGCCTTGCGGGGACACCTGAGTCCGGGGGGTGGATTTGCCGCTGGTGTTGCTGGTGGAACGGCGATCGGTCTTGTGGCCATTACCTCAGCCCCAGAGTGGTTAGAGAGCATTTATCGTCGCTTTCATGCCGCCACATGGGAAAAAATCTCCGTGGTTGTTTTCATTCTCTGCGGCGCCAGCCTGTTGATGGGGGTGGCATTGCCTGCGGGTCGGTTTGGCACACTCCTCAGTGGTGGCTGGATTCCTTGGCTGAATATCCTCATTGCCCTGAAAGTGGCCTTGGGGTCCTGGGCGGCGGTGCTGACGTTTATTCGCTATCGCGGCCTGCTCTAATCTAATCGTCATGTAGAAGTTCACTAAGCGGAGTTGCGGCGAGGTACTGCGAATGCCAAAGTTGACCACTGAGGAACTAGAGGGAGATATGGGATTATTATCTGTTTAGACGATTTGCTAGGCATTGACTACAGTTGCTCCGTCATCTGCAAGGATGCTGCTTGATAGAAAATTCATACAAAATTTATACAAAATCTGCCCTTCATTACGGATATTTTCCTGGGGCGCCTATCAAAAATCTGCTCAAGTCAGCTCACTATATCAAGTTCACTATTCACTATATAGCAAGTTCACTATATAGGAAATGTTTAGCTCGACCAGTTCAGGCCGTGGCGGTAGATATTCCTCAACGTCCACGCCAGGGGGGGCGATCGCCAGATAATATCAGACCCTCGTTGTGTATCCCCCTGGCTCGCGAACCAAATTACTTCTTCTTGCCAGTCCCTGTTGCAATGTTAGCATCACCCTTTGCATATCCCCTTGCAAAAGGGCAGGCAAATTGAGCCAGAGGCCGCCAAACTCTTGGCTGCGAAGCACTCCCTCGCGATCGGGCTGTTGCTGAACATAGCTTCCCTGCTCGCGGTGATACCAGTAGAAGGCCTGTTCTGAGACCACCCACACTAGATATTCCTTAACGCCAAAATGGCAATAGAGGTCTTTCTTATCGTGGAGATCATAGGCAGCACGACTAGAGGCAATTTCAATCACTAGTTCTGGTGCCCCTTCGATGTAGTCATCGGCACTAATGCGCGACTGTCCCCCCGCCGATTCTTCCAGGCGCAAGATGATATCGGGCTGTACTTGATTCCTGTCATCGAGTCTGACGGTGGCATTGTCAGCCATCAAGAGGTGGGGTATGGCGATGCAATAGTTGCCTGCCCAGACCATCATTTGACTATGGGGCACACCATGCAGGCGGTAGCGTACAGGGGAGGCCACAAACACCACTCCGTTAATCAGTTCAGCTTTCTTAATGTGGGGAGAGCGCCTATAGCGGTATTCAAATTCCTCGCGGCTTAGGCGATCGCCACTTTCAAGGGTGAGGAGATGAGCCATCATTTTTCGCACAGTCCCTGATAGCACCCAGCACTTTTATTCTAGGCGTGTCTTTTAGGCGTGAGCCAAACGCTGAATGCCAAATGGGAATCAATTAGGCAGCAGGTAATCCCAACACCTCACCGGTGCCTGCAACAACGGTGCCAATCGGCCAACTCTCAATCCCCCACTTAGCAAAGCAGGTCTGCGCCGCTGCAACGGCTGAGGCCGGCAAAACAACGGTGTACCCGATGCCCATATTGAAGGTGTTAAAGAGTTCACCCAAGCTGACTTCTCCCATCTCCCCTAGCCAGTGAAACAGAGGCGGGATTGGCCAAGCCTGTGGATCCAGTTGTGCCGATCGCCCTTCGCCCAAGCAGCGGGGCAAATTTTCAGGCAGACCGCCGCCGGTGATATGGGCCATGCCGTGGATAGGAATCCCTTGGCTTAGGGCGGCGCGGATGGGCTGAACATAAATACGGGTGGGTTCTAGGCATAATTCGCCAAGGGAAGTGGAGCCAAGGGGGGTATCCTGCCAACTGAGCTGGCGATCGCTGACGATTTTGCGCACCAGACTAAAGCCATTACTGTGCAACCCAGAGCTGGCCAATCCCAAGACCACATCCCCCACCTGCACCTGCGTACCATCTAGCACCTGATCCTGCTCAACGATACCCACACAGAATCCCGCAAGGTCATAGACCCCTTCGGCATAGAATCCCGGCATTTCCGCTGTCTCCCCCCCCAAAAGGGCACAACCGGCTGCTTCACACCCCTGGGCAATACCCGCCACCACAGCGGTCATCATCTCTGACGCCAGGCGGCCACAGGCAATGTAGTCCAAGAAAAAGAGTGGCTCAGCACCACAGGTGAGAACATCGTTGACGCACATAGCCACTAGATCAATGCCAACAGTATTGTGGCGATCGAGGGCTTGAGCCAGTTTTAGCTTAGTGCCCACCCCATCAGTTCCTGAGACCAAAAGGGGTTGACGATAGCCCTTGGGAATTTGACACAGCCCAGCAAACCCCCCCAGTCGTCCCACCACTTCAGGGCGTTGGGTTCGCTGCACCAAGGGACGAATCTGCTCAACAAAAGCGCGGCCAGCGGCCACATCAACACCGGCACTGCGATAGTCCATCAATGCTGCTCCTGTAGTTGGGGATAGTTGGCCTTGAGATACTCCAGTAGGCCTTCACAGGCGTCGGTGAGCAGATCCAACACCTTCTCAAACCCTTGACGACCGCCGTAGTAGGGGTCGGGCACTTCCTTCGCGTCGTGGTGACGGCAAAAATCACACATCAGCCGCACTTTATCGCGGTATTTCCCCGCGGGATCAAGGCGCAAAATATCGTAGTAATTTTGCCGATCCCTCGTTAAGATCAGATCAATTTCCTCAAAGTCAGCAGCATGAAATTGGCGGGCTCGGTGGATCAAGTGCAGTTCCCGTTGCCGTGCCGTCATGACCATCCGTGCATCCGGTGGATCCCCCACATGGAAGTTGCTGGTGCCAGCGGAATCGCACTGAATCTCATGCTCTAAACCTGCCTTTTTCACCAAGTCCTTCATAATCCCTTCGGCAGCAGGGGAGCGACAGATATTACCAAGACAAACAAAGAGAAGACGGATGGGCATAGCACGTTTCCTAGGGGGCGGGAATCAGCGTACGAATGAGATCAGCGACCTGCTGACTGCTGTTGGAGATTGCCAATTGGCGGGCATTCTCTGCCATGGCTTGTAATTTTTGCGGCTGCCCTAGCCATTCTAAAATGATCTGTCCAAGGCGATCGCCCGTCAATGCCGCTTGGGGAATCATCTCAGCCGCCCCGGCCCTGACCAGCACTTCGGCATTCACCGTTTGGTGATCCTCAGCGGCATAGGGGTAGGGAATCAACAGGGCAGGGGTTGCCGTCAGCGTGAGTTCTGCTAGGGCACTGGCGCCAGCTCGGCTAATCGCAATATCAGCGCGATGGAGTAAAGGTCCCATGGGTTCAAAAAAGGGAAAGACGAGATAGTGGGGATGCTGAATAGTGTGAGCATCGAGATCATTGTTGCCCGTGAGATGCACGACCCAAGCCCCGGCCTCGAGCCAGCGGTGAACAGTTGCCCGTACAAGGCGATTGATGGCCACTGCCCCTTGACTGCCTCCCATCACTAAAATCAGGGGCACCTCCTTGGGAATCGGTAACGCCAGGTTGCCGGGATGGAGAATATCGGGACGCACCGGTGTGCCAGTGACCCGTAGATTCACGCGTTTCGATTTGAGATAGGCCAAACTCGCAGGGGTCCCCAGGGCCACCAACGTACACCAAGGCGCCAGCCAGCGGGTGACTTTGCCCGGTAGGGCGTTGGATTCATGGAGGATGGCCACGCGTCCCAAACTGCGGGCGGCCAGAATGGCAGGGGCAGCAATGTATCCCCCTGTGGTAAACACCCCCTGAAAGTCTCCCTGCTTGAGTAGCTGACGGGTTTGCCAAAAGGCGCCCCAAAATTGCCAGAGGGGGCGCAACTTAGCCCAGGGTGTTTTGCTCTGCAGTCCACTAAAGTTCACCCTATGTAGCGGGTAATGGGGGGGAATAAGCTGGTTTTCGAGGCGATCGCGCACCCCCAACCAATGGATCTCATATTCAGGTAACTCCTCTGCCACCGCCAGCGCCGGAAAAAGATGTCCCCCCGTGCCACTGGCTGCAATCAGTAGTTTCCTTTGCCTAAGCATTAAACATTCCAGCCCAAGGTGGTCATGAGCTTATCCACAAAGTTGGTATAGACAATACCGCTGCGGAACTCCGGTGTGTCCATCACCTGCTGATGAAAGGGAATGGTGGTCGGCACCCCCATAATTGCACATTCCCGGAGGGCACGCTTCATGCGGGCAATGGCAGCGGGGCGATCGCTCCCCCACACAACTAACTTCCCAATGAGGGAATCATAGTAGGGGGGGATTTCATAGTCAGTATAGACATGGGAATCCATGCGTACCCCCGGCCCTCCAGGGGGCAAATAGCCACTAATGCGACCCGGATGGGGACGGAAATTACGCTCTGGATCTTCGGCATTGATGCGGCACTCAATGGCGTGTCCCTGCAACTGAACCTGCTCTTGGGTCAAGCTGAGGGGTTCCCCCTGGGCAATGCGAATTTGCTCCGCAATCAGATCGAGACCCGTAATCATTTCTGTGACGGTGTGCTCCACCTGAATGCGGGTATTCATCTCCATAAAGTAAAAGTTGTTTTGGCCGTCAAGGAGAAATTCAATTGTGCCAGCACCGACGTAGTTAATAGCCTTGGCAGCGGTGACAGCGGCTTCCCCCATCTTGGCGCGCAGTTCTGGGGTGAGGGCAGGGCTAGGGGCCTCCTCAAGGAGCTTTTGGTGACGCCGTTGTACAGAGCAATCGCGCTCCCCTAGGTGAATGACATTGCCATAGCTATCCGCGAGAATTTGGAATTCAATGTGGCGGGGATTTTCAATAAATCGCTCCAGATAGACGCCGGCATTGCCAAAGGCAGCTTCCGCTTCCCCCTGGGCGGCACTTAACGAGCGCCCCAGCTCCTCCTCAGAACGCACCAAGCGCATCCCGCGACCCCCTCCGCCAGCCGTGGCTTTGATCATCAGGGGATAGCCAATTTTACGGGCGATCGCCCGCGCCGTTTCCTCATCCTGCACCAGTCCCTCACTGCCGGGAATCGTCGGCACCCCCACCCGTTGCATTGTTGCTTTGGCGGTGGATTTATCCCCCATGGCACGCATGGCAGCGGGACTCGGACCAATAAATGTAATTTTGTGATCGGCGCAGATCTCAGCAAAGCGGGCATTTTCCGCCAAAAAGCCATAGCCGGGGTGAATCGCTGAGACATGGCGGGTGAGGGCAGCAGCAATAATGTTAGGAATATTGAGATAGCTGCGGCTACTGGGGGCTTCGCCAATGCACACCGCCTCATCGGCCAATTGCACGTGCAGCGCATGGCGGTCCACCGTGGAATAGACAGCAACCGTTGCAATGCCCAGTTCCTCGCAGGTACGCAGAATCCGTAGGGCAATTTCGCCACGATTGGCAATCAAAATCTTCGTAAAGGCCATGGCGCTTAACGGTAGGGGAAGCGATCCCTAATGCTACCATGCCAGCCGAACGCTTCCGAAAAGCCGACCATAATTGCATTGGTAATTGCATTGGTGCCACTGGCAAAAACAAGTTAGGATCAGCACGGTTTTGTTTGGGAGCGCACTATGGCTGCTGTGTCACCCACGATGGCATTGACCGTTACGAAAACCAGCAATTGGACAATTGAGGATAGCGAGCAGCTCTACCGTATTCAGGGGTGGGGTGAACCCTACTTTGGTATTAATGCTGCGGGTCATGTCACTGTCTCTCCCAAGGGCGATCGCGGTGGGTCGTTGGATCTCTATGAACTGGTACAGGCGCTCCAACAGCGCAACATTAGCCTCCCCCTGCTGCTGCGGTTTTCCGATATTCTTGAGGATCGCATTGAGCGACTGAATGCCTGCTTTGCCCGAGCCATTGCCCGCTATGGCTATCAGGGAGCCTACAAGGGGGTCTTTCCCATCAAGTGCAATCAACAGCGCCACATCATCGAAGCCCTCGTGCGCTTTGGTCAGTCCCATCAGTTTGGCCTAGAGGCGGGATCAAAACCGGAACTCCTGATTGCCTTGGCGATGCTGAATACACCAGGGGCACTGCTGATCTGCAATGGCTATAAGGATCGCAGCTACATTGAAACGGCTATTCTGGCCCGTCGCCTTGGCCACACCCCCATCATTGTCCTTGAGCAGCCTGAAGAAGTGGCGGAAGTGATTGCTGTTAGTCAGGCCTTGGGCATTGAGCCGATTGTGGGTGTGCGGGCAAAACTCAGTACCCAAGGGGTGGGGCGCTGGGGCACCTCCGCGGGCGATCGCGCCAAGTTTGGTCTGACGGTGCCAGAGATTTTAGCGGCAGTCGAGCAACTGCGAGAAGCGAGGATGCTCAATTCTCTGCAACTATTGCACTTTCACATTGGCTCGCAAATCTCTGCCATTAGCGTCATCAAGGATGCGATTCGCGAGGCGGGGCAGATTTACGGTGAACTGGTCCGCCTTGGCGCCAATATGCAGTACCTCGATGTAGGCGGTGGCTTGGGGGTGGACTACGACGGCTCCAAAACCAATTTCCATGCCTCAAAAAACTACAGTATGCAAAACTATGCCAGTGACGTCGTGGCTGGCATTAAGGATGCCTGTCGGCAGCGGGGCATCCCCGATCCGATCCTCATTAGTGAGAGTGGTCGTGCCATTGCCTCCCATCAATCGGTGTTAATTTTCAATGTCTTGGGGGTCAGCGAAGTGCCCAAAATGACCCCCGAACCCGCCACTGACGAGGAGCACCTCATCATCCGCAACCTGTACGACACGTACCAAACAATTGATGAGAACAACTACCAAGAGGCCTACAACGACGCCCTGCAATTTAAGGGGGAAGCCATCAGTCTCTTTAACTTTGGCTATTTGAGTTTGCCGGAGCGGGCACGGGCAGAAAGTCTCTTTTGGGCCTGTTGTGCCAAGATCCTCGGCATTGCTCGCCAGCAGGAATATGTGCCCGACGATCTCGAAGACCTTGAGAAAATCATGGCTTCGATTTACTACATCAATCTATCGGTGTTTCAGTCGGTGCCCGATAGCTGGGCGATCGATCAACTGTTTCCGATTATGCCGATCCACCGCCTTGATGAAGAACCCACGGAACGAGGCATTCTTGCGGATCTCACCTGCGACAGCGACGGCAAAATTGACCAGTTCATTGACCTGCGGGATGTGAAATCAGTCTTAGAACTGCATCCCTTTCGTCCGGGCGAACCCTACTACCTTGGCCTTTTTCTCAACGGTGCCTACCAAGAGATCATGGGCAATCTCCACAATCTCTTTGGGGATACGAATGCTGTTCATATCCGTCTAACCCCCAAAGGCTACGAAATTGAGCATTTGGTGCGGGGCGATACAATGCAAGAAGTCCTCGGCTATGTGCAGTACCAAGGGGATGTTCTGCTGGAAAAAATTCGCTGTCGCACGGAGGCGGCGCTGGCGGAAGAACAAATTACCTTGGCCGAGGCGCAGCACTTGCTAGAAAACTATGAGCGGAGTCTGCGCAGCTACACCTACCTATGCTCCTAGGGAACACTATGCTGGGAACATTTCAGTCAAGTTATTTGCGTATTGAGGTGCCGGCCACGACAGACCAACTGCGGGAGCATTTGACGCAGCCGGCCAAGCTGCGGCAGTGGTTGTGGCCTCTACAGCTCCAGAGGACAGGCGATCGCCTGCAAGTGGGGGATACCTTCACCAGTGAATTCCTGTGGTTAAAACTGGAACATCGCGTGGAACTACTCACAGCAGAGCGACTTGTACTGGTGTTGCGCCAGGCCATTGAGGGCTGGCAGGAGTGGTCTTGGGGCGATGGCTGGGTACAGTCCTGTATTGAGGGGGTGACGCCGCTGCCTTTGGAGTTGGGGCAGACTTTCCTCCTATGGCGGCTGAAATCAGTGCTGAGTGAAACAGTATCTAGCTGAGGGTCGAGGAACGTTGAAGCGATCGCGCCAATTGGGATGGATTTTATTCTTCAGTGCCCTGCTTCTGAGTAGTTGTGAGGGCAGTGGGCTACAAAATTGGTTTGCTGCGGATCCCAATGCTGACCAATGGGCAAGCCAATCCCCGACAGCAATACCCTCTGCGCCAGCCCCAGCAACACTGCCAGAAAATTTACGGTTTCCCAATGCCACCCTCCTAAGCACTCAACCGCAGCCGGAAGCTCCCCAAACTACAGTAACCCGCTGGCAAGTAGCAGCGCCGGCGATCGCCATCCAGCAATTCTATAGTCAGCAATTTCAACAATCGGGCTGGCAACTGGTGGAGCAACAGGTGACTGATAATACCATCACCCTCAAGGGGCGCAATTCTGAACT
>NZ_JACOMP010000246.1:0-14121 GCF_014466085.1 Thermosynechococcus sp. OHK43 | reverse complement strand
TCTAAGGTGTGGTCAAAAAGAGCAGTTGCTCTGGGGGTAGATGATCCAAGTAATAGCCATCCTGGGCCAACACAATCAGTAGATGAAGACCACAATCGGGATGCAGGTGCAGATCCGCCCAAGGAATCGCTACTTCTAGGCAGATGCCCAAGGCATAGCGGGCATGGGTGGGGCGCTCTTGCCACTGATAGTTGGCGATCGCCTCCTTGAAGGTCATCTGTTGGTTTTCAAAGTCAATGACCAGTTGATGGTGGTACAGGTAATTCAGGGGTGCTTCATCGGGGTAATCTCGCAGATCCGAGAGGGGGCTATTGTACGTCACCCTGTTGGGGTAGTACCAGCAAAAATGGATGGCACTGATCTCATGGCCAAAGGGCTGTTTCTGGGTAGGGGCATCAAGACGTAGATAGATATTTAGGTGATCCACCCCATACCAGAGGCGATTGATCAGGGTTTGGCGGTGCATCGTCCCTCGGCTGCCACCAATTTGAATCCGGCCGGCAAAGTTCCAGTCCTGCTCATCACCGCCCCCATCAATCTCAGGGTGAATAAAGCCTTGGGGCGGGTAGGTATCCTTGGCTTCGTGAACTTCTAAGGGCTCCTTGAGAACCTCAGGAATCGGCTCCCCCAGTGCTGTGTAGAGCGCCATCAAATGCTCACGGAAAAGCTGATCAAACATGGCATCGTGGTTCGAGGAGTGGCCTTCACCAAACCACCAGAACCAGTCAGAGCCTTCAGCCGCCAAAAGGGCTTGCCATGCCGCTGGATTGTTTGTTTCTGTTGCTTCGGGGTGACGTTCAAGGGTTTGGCGGGCAGCCCCTAAATACTCCCAAGCTTTGTTTTTTACCGGATCGCCAATCCACGTGCAGAAATTGCCATCAATCCAAGAGCCACTGTGGAGAGTAGCGCCCGAAATCACTGCCCGCGGGGGATAGTGTTGCAGATACTCTGCCACAGAAACACAGGCAAAGTGCTCGCTCTCACTCAGCCCTTGATAGAGCCTTTCTAAGAAGGGCAGGCCATCACGGGGATAATATTCCCAGCAGTTTTCACCATCGAGGGCAATGGTCACTAGCCATGGCTGTTGTAAACTGGTCTGGCCGCTGTTTTCATAGGCAATGAGTTGCTGGCGAATGCCCTCAAGCTGTTTGAGTAAATCCGCTGCCGCTGCTTCGGGAGCCATGGCACTGTAGGTAAAGCCAATCAAATCCGAGAGGCGGTGATCACGAAAGACAATGTTGAGATCCCCTTTGGCTGTGGTCAGGCGGTAGGGTTGGTAAAGAACATCAGCCTGTTGGACAACCCCTGCTTCGTTGCGGTGAAAATAGGTTCCCGTTGTCCAGCCCAAGATTGCTTCATCGGAACAAATCCACTCAAATCCTTGCTCGACAATTGGTTCAAGAATAGCTGGACTTACGGATTGCTCTGACGGCCACAGTCCGCGGGGCGATCGCCCAAAGAATTGTTCATAAAGAACTCGGGCCCGCCGCAAATGCCGAGGAACATCTTCGGGATATTGGAACCGCTGTTGGGGCAAGGCAATGTTGGGAACCGCCACTTTTGCGGCATCGGTATCCACCAAGAGGGGCAAAATCGGGTGGGTGTAGGGGGTGGTGGTGACTTCAATTTGACCCCTCTGTTGCAGGGCGCGATGCTGGGGGATGATTTGGCCAAGAATTTCCCGCTGTTTGGCAATGATTCGCTGGCGATCGCTAAGGCTAAAATCCCGCCCTTGGGAGAACCATTGGGCAATCTCTGGCTCCTGCCAATACAGAGGATCAATCCACGCTAAATTGTGCCAAGCCAACAAATCCCCATAATCCTGGGGCTGCCAATTTTGCCAACACCATGTTTTCCCGCGAGTTTGCCGTTGCTCGTAGAGTTCACGATAGCGGGGGTGGGGATCAATCATGGTGCGGTGGTGGGCATCAAAGAAATGCTCAATGATAAACCAGCGCTGTTGATCCGTGAGTTGCTCGACCGGGGTCAGTGTAGCTGTCAGGTAGGGATCCAGAGCCGTCCCGTTGACATAATCCTGAATTTGGAGCAACAGGGAGGGCACAAGGTTGACG
Source organism: Thermosynechococcus sp. OHK43 (assembly GCF_014466085.1). Lineage (NCBI taxonomy): Bacteria > Bacillati > Cyanobacteriota > Cyanophyceae > Acaryochloridales > Thermosynechococcaceae > Thermosynechococcus > Thermosynechococcus sp. OHK43. The sequence continues at coordinate 12,049 of NZ_JACOMP010000246.1, read as the reverse complement.
GTTTGCTTGAGGCGGGGATATTTGGCGAGGATTAGGATCAGGTCTAAGTAATCCTTAGTGCCATGGAGCCGTACCCAAGGAAGCAGGTATTGACCAGTGCGACAACTTTTGTAGAGGGGTTGGTGCTGGTGCCAAATGAAGGCTATATGCAAAGGATACGCCACAACAAACTTGCCCCCCGTATTTAGGACTCTTCCTCTAGTATTTAGTATTTCAAGTATTTCAGGGGAGTTTCTTCTATCACCACTTTGTTGCGTAAAATGTCAAAAGCAGCAAAAATCTTAATATCTTAATGTCATATCTTAATGTCGGCCGTTGCAAAGGTATGGGCTATGGCTCGCCCGCCCCTCCTCACCATTACAGAAATACAGAAAGCTCTGAAGAGCTGCAACCCCGTCTAACCGGTTTTCTATTCGGTTGAATATCTTGCATTGAATTGGTGGCGTTGGGGAAGTTATTCCTAGTAGGCGCGACCCAAGGAGGGTGTCCAAGGGGTCTCAGGTGTTGTGACTACTGAAAGCAGGCTACCAATGCCCTCTATCTCAACGCGCACGCGATCGCCCACTTGTAATGGACCAATTCCTGCGGGTGTCCCCGTCAATACCACATCTCCCGGCAGCAGCGTCATCACGTAACTAATGAAACTCACCAACTTTGCGGGTGAGAAAACCATCTGATCAATTGTTGCTGATTGGACCGGTGGTGCCGCCTCATTAATAAACGTTTGCAACCGCGCATCACTGGGAACCTCTCGCACAATCCAAGGACCTAGGGGGCAAAATGTGTCAAACCCCTTAGCTCGTGTCCATTGCTGCTCCCGCTGTTGCAGATCCCGAGCGGTGACATCGTTGGCGATCGTGTAGCCCCAAATATGCTCAAGGGCTTCATTTTCAGGGCAGGCACGGGTACGGCGACCAATGATTACCGCCAATTCCCCCTCATAGTCCAGGCGCTGCACTTGGGGCGGATACCAAATGGGACAGCCGGGGGCTTGAACCGTTGTCGGTGGTTTCAGAAAAATCAATGGCTCAGGGGGAACACTATCGCCCATTTCCGCAGCGTGTTTGACATAGTTGCGCCCCACAGCAACGATTTTCGAGGGGGAGCAGGGAGCCAGCAGTTGGTAGCGATCGGGACTGAGGACTTGGTGGGTGGGTTGGCCGTGGAGCCACGGTGCTGCATCCCAAATAATCACTTCACGATTGAGTTGCAGTGTGCCGTAATGAATTTGTCCCCCCGTGGTCTGCACCCGCACAAATCGTTCCACCATAGTGAATGAGTCCCCTTTTCTCCTTGCCAAGAATGGCAAACTGCGGTGCTAGAATTATAAAGCCTTGCTTTTTGCATCCGTCAAAAGGCCATTTGTCCAAAGGGAGTTGACCTAAATGATCACACGTAACTACGAAACGCTTTATATTATTCGTCCTGATGTGGGCGAAGAGCAATTGGAGCAAACCATTAGCCAATTTCGCGCTTTTTTAGAAGAACAGGGCGCTACAAAGCTCAAGGTACAAAATCGCGGTAAGCGTCGGTTTGCCTATCCGATCAAGAAGCTGCGGGAGGGCTACTATATTCTGATGACCTATACCGCTCCGGGGACGGCGATCGCCCCCCTTGAACGCGCCATGCGCCTCAATGAAAATATTCTGCGCTTCATGACGATTGTCCTCGAAGAAGAGACTGAAACCGAAGACGCAGAAGAGGAAAATCCTGTGCTTGCCCGTGCCTAAAACAGTACACTGACTCACATTCCCTTGAAGGGGGGCACCATGGCACCATCTCCCAGTTCTTGGATTTGCGACGGTGTGCCTAAAAACGGCAGAACCTACCCCAATGCCAGCGGTGCCCATCCGCCCTACGAAAATTTTGGCCCCGACTGTGCGGTGTGTGGGCTCCCCCGTGAGGCCATGGAGCCAGCGAACAGGGCCAATAGCAGCAAAAAATCGCCCCTGCCCCTCGTTGCTGTGGCCCTTGGGGTGGCTTTACTCCTGATGGGCGGCATGGGCTTCCTCAGTTATCGGCTGTTCTTGACCAACCGTGAGAATAACCCGCCATCGCTGTCGGGCCGATCAACCAGTGGCAGCCAACTGGTGAGCAAAACCACCGCCCGCAACGCCGCCTACATCAGTCAAGGGGAACGCATTCTCATCAGCGAACCCAATCCCCAGCGAGTAGCCCTCAAGCAGGAGGCCGCCCTTGCCTTTGATCGGGGAGACTGGGCGCTGGCGATCGCCAAATATCAAGAACTGGTTGCCCTCGATCCCAATGATCCAGAGTCACGCATTTATCTCAACAATGCCCGTGCTCGCCAAGCTGGCAACCCTATGACAATGGCTGCCGTTGTTCCCATTGGCACCAGTCCCGATACCGCCAAGGAAGTGCTGCGGGGTGTGGCTCAATACCAAGAACAGTTTAATGCCAGTGCACCTAATCGTCCCCTCGAAGTCGTCATTGTGAATGAAAACAGCCCCAACGGTGTGACCAGCTTGGCCGAGGATTTAATCAACAGTTCAATTCAAGGGGTACTGGGTCATGGTACCGACGCCAACAGTCGTGCAGCCCTACAGGTTTACGAACAAGCAGGGATTGCCGCTCTTTCTCCCCTGACCACAAATGTCATCCCCCAAGGCAACAGTAGGGTGCAGGTACAGACGCTATCCCTCAATGAAAAAGGGAAACAACTCCTCAACACCTACCTTGACAATGCCGCTCAGACCCTAGCTGAGGCTGTAGCGAAAAAAGTACCCCATGCTAAGGTGGCTCTTTTTTACAACAGCGATAGTCCCTATAGCAATGAACTGAAAAGCAAGTTGACAGCCGTCCTACCGCAGTTTGGTGCTCAGGTGGTGCAACAGAGGGATGTGGCCGCCGGCTTTAATGCCAACACGGCGATGACCGCGGCCCGGCAAGCGGCGGCCAATGCGGTGGTTTTGGCCTTCAGTCGCGCTCGAGTCAACGAGGCCGTTGCCCTGGCGATCGCCAATCAAACCCAGACTCCGCCACTACAATTCTTTGGGAGTGATCAACTCTACGGTCCCGATCTCTTGATCAAGGGAGATAGTGCCATCAATGGCATGATTTTGGCGGTGCCCTGGAGTACCAACCCCAATGATCCCTTTGCTCAGCAGGCGGCGCAAGCGTGGCGGGGTCAGATTAGCTGGCGCACCACGACGGCCTACGATGCCACCCAAGCCCTAGCCCAAGCCATGGCCAAAGGGGGCGATCGCGCCAGCACCCAGCAGCTCCTGCGCCAAGGAGTGCAAATTCAGGGGCAAACCGCCAGTGGTACCTTTAATCGGGTTCCTCTCGTCCAAGCGGCACCGGGGCCCAATGGCCCCAAGGGCTCCAACTACCAGTTCAATCCCCTCAGTGGCATCTAAAACCGTCCAACTAGTGCTAAGCTATTGCCGATTGGTGTTTTAGGAATCTCCATGACTGCAAAAATTGGCATTATTGGCGGCAGTGGTCTCTACAAGATGGAGGCTCTTACCGATGTCGAAGAGGTACGCCTGACTACGCCCTTTGGTGATCCTTCCGATGCCTTTATTTGCGGCAAGATTGCTGGGGTTCCCGTTGTCTTTTTGGCACGCCATGGCCGCCATCACCATCTACTGCCGACGGAGATTCCCTTTCGTGCCAACATCTATGGCTTCAAATCCCTTGGGGTCGAGTACCTCCTGTCTGCCTCGGCGGTGGGTTCGCTCCAGGAAGCAGTCAAGCCCCTTGATATCGTGGTTCCGGATCAGTTCATTGACCGCACGCGCAACCGCATTTCTACTTTCTTTGGGGATGGTATTGTGGCGCACATTGGCTTTGCTGACCCCGTTTGTCCTGTCCTTGCTGGGGTTCTGGCGGATGCCATTGCTGATCTGAACCTACCCGATGTCACCCTTCATCGCCAAGGTACCTACGTATGTATGGAAGGCCCTGCCTTCTCAACCTTGGCGGAGTCCAATCTGTATCGCTCTTGGGGGGGAACTGTCATTGGCATGACCAATCTCCCTGAAGCAAAGTTGGCTCGTGAAGCGGAGATTGCCTATGCAACCCTAGCGCTCGTTACCGACTACGACTGCTGGCACCCAGAGCATGATTCAGTAACGGTGGAGATGATTATGGGTCACTTGCAGCGCAACGTCAAAAATGCCCAAGCGATTATCTGTGAAACCGTCAAACGTGTCCATGCCCATCCACCGGTCTCTAAGGCCCACTGTGCCTTGAAGAATGCTATCCTCACTCCCCTTGATAAAGTACCCACAGCCACTAAGGAGAAACTCCACTTGCTCCTAGCCAAATATCTCTAGAAATATCTCTAACTGATTGATTGGGTAGCACTGTGATGACCATGGTCGCTATCAAAGTGCGTCTGATCACACAGTTGCGGATAGGTGGTCTTGGGATTGAGACAGCGGCAGCGGTTGAGGGCAGCGGCAAGGGCTTCAATTTTAATGGGTTTACTGATGTAGTCATCCATGCCGGCAGCAAAGCAGCGCTCGCGATCGCCCGCTAGGGCATTTGCCGTCATGGCAATAATCCAGGGGCGCTGACTGGGAGGCCATTGAGCACAGATGCGTTCGGTTGTTTCTAGTCCGTCCATTTTTGGCATTTGCACATCCATGAGGATCACGTCGTAGGGACGCTGCTGCAGAGCTTCAAGCACCTCCAGCCCATTGGCAGCCACATCGGCGCGGTAGCCCATCCGCTTGAGAAGGTGCAAGGCCAGTTTCTGATTCACCGCATTATCTTCGGCCAGCAGAATACGCAGGGGGAAACGAGTGCCCAAGTTAGGATCAATGCCTGTTTTAGGCAGTGCAGACTGGGTTCCCAGTTCACAACTGAGTACCCTAATCAGGGTTTGCCGCAGGCTCAAGGGGCGAATAGGTTTAGGCACGTGAGCAGCAATCAGTTGTTTGTGACTCGGGGGTTCCAGCCAACTCAGGGGCGTGAGCAACACGATCGGTTGTTGCTGAAAGGACGGCTGAGATTGCAACCGCTCCGCCAGCTCAAGCCCGGTCATTTGGGGCATATTCAAATCAATCACCGCCAAATCCCATTGGGGCAGAGCCTCCAAAACCAGTTGGGGATCGCCATAGCCAATGGGCAACATGCCCCAGTTTTGCAGCAGTGTGCAGAGATTCTCACGGCTGGCGGCATTGTCATCAATAACTAAGACCCGCTTGCCTTCCAAAGCCGGATGAACCATTGGCGGCACATAGGGTTTTGCTCCCTCAGCGAGGATTGTAAATGTGAACGTCGTGCCTTGGCCTTCGGTACTCTCAACGGACATATCGCCGCCCATCAACTCACAGAGGCGTTTGCTGATGACTAGCCCTAGGCCGGTACCGCCATACTGGCGAGTGGTTGAGGCATCCACTTGGCTAAAGGGCTTGAAGAGCCGATTGAGGCGATTGCTGGGAATACCAATGCCTGTATCCTGAACTTGAAATTGGAGAAAATCCTTGCCCTCGCGCTTGATCACCCCTAGGTGAACAGCGACTTGGCCTTCATGGGTAAATTTAATGCCATTGCCCACGAGGTTCACGAGAATCTGCCGCAGCCGTGTCACGTCCCCTTTGATTTGCGCTGGCGTTTCGGGGGTGCAGGTATAGAGGAGTTCTAGTTGTTTCTCCTCGGCCTTGCTGGCAAGCAGACTGAGGACGTCCTCAACACACTCGCGGACATCGAAGAGTTGCTGCTCGAGCACCAATTTGCCGGATTCAATTTTCGAAAAGTCAAGGATGTCGTTAATAATCGTTAACAGTGCCTCACCGGCCTGGTGCAGGGTTTGTAAAAAGTCCCGTTGCTGTTCATTGAGGGGGGTATCCAAGAGCAAATTGGTAAAGCCCAAAACAGCATTCATGGGGGTGCGGATTTCATGGCTCATGGTGGCCAAAAATTCACTCTTGGCACGGTTGGCCAGTTCTGCTTGCAGGCGGGCTTGTTCAAGTTCTTGATTTTGCTGAGCGAGTAATTGTCGCTGCTGCTGTTCGTGGCGTAGGAGTTCCGCCTGGGCGATCGCAATCCCCACTTGCGCGGCCACGGCTTCCAAAAGTTCAATTTCTTCGGGGGTCCACTGCCGCTGGCGATCGCACTGATGCAGACCAATGATGCCGTTGGGCACCCCCTTATAGGAGGTACGGATAGCCAGCATGGACTGAATCTGGAACTGATGGCACAGGTGTATGGCATTGGCCAAAAGGGGATCCTGAGTCACATCATTGGTGACAACAGCAGCATCCGCATTGAGAACTGCCAAGGCATGGGGATTGTTCTCCACTGGTATACTGATGCCTCTCATGGAGGCGTAGCCCGGTTCCAGATACTCAGCCACATCTGGAATGCGGGGGGGCGGCCCGGGTTCATAGCGATGAATCAAGCAGCGATTGACACCAAAGGCCTGCCCAATTTGGGTCACAGTAGTTTCAAAGACCGTTTCCGTATCGAGGCTTTGGCGAATCTGTTCGGTAATTTGATTTAGGAGCAATGCCCGCTGCATTTGCTGTTGCAGTTGCTGACGTTGGCGGGTTTCCTGTTCAAGAAGCTGTACTTGGGCCAGGCCAATGCCCACCTGGGCCGCCACACTCTTGACGAGACTTTTAATCGCATCTGTCCACCGCCGTTGGCGATCGCACTGGTGCAAAATGAGTAAACCATTGGCTTGATTGCGATAGGCCGTGCGCACAATCAGCGCAGATTTCACACTCAAGGCTTCGCAGTAGGCATGCAGGGGGATGAGGCGATCGTCATTTTGCGCATCGTCGCAGCTAAATACCTCATCAGAGGCAAATACCGAAACCAGAAACGGGGCACGCATCTGTGTCAAATCAAGGTCGCACTCATTGACAGAGGGCACTCCCGGCGCACAGTATTCTGCCACCAGTTGCATTGGCGAAGGGGCATTCTCCTGATAGACAAACAAAAGGCAACGACTGACATTGAGGGTTGCTCCTACTTGCTGAACTGCTGTACGGCAGATATTTTCCCGCTCGATTTGCTGGCGAATTTCCTCAGTAATACGATTGAGCAGGAGCGTGCGCTTCACCTGCTGCTGTAAAAACAGCTGTGCCCGCTGCCGTTCGGTGACATCACTTTGGATGCCAATGTAGTGAGTAATTTCGCCAAACTCGTTATAAATGGGTGAGATGGCAAGTTCATTCCAGAAAAGCTGGCCGTTTTTGCGGTAGTTGCGCAGCACTACACGGCAGGATTGACCTTTTTTAATTGCATTGCGGAGCATTTCTAACCCCGGCTGCTGGCGATCGCCCCCCTGCAGAAAGCGGCAATTCTTACCAATCACTTCCATAGCACGGTACCCCGTCATTCGCTCAAAGGCGGGATTGGCGTAGATCACTGGATTGTCTGGTTGGCGGTAGTCGGTAATGACAATGCCGTTGGTGCTGGCAACAATGGCTCGCTCCCGCAGTCGCAGCTCCGCCTCAATTTTTTTCTTGTCAGTAATATCAACTGCCAACTCCAAAAAGCCAATCAGTTGGCCTTGGGTATCATGAATTGGGGTGATTGACAGGGACACAGGGAAGCAAGAACCATCGCGCCGTACAAATGTCCACTCCTGCTCATCCGCCAAGCCACGCCGTGCCCGGGCCACCAGAGTCTCAAACCCCGCAGGAATGGATTCCCCCAATTGTGCACTGAGAATCTGAGCATAGCGTTCCACCTCTTGGGGATCATGAAAACGTTCGGGAGTCGCTTTGCCCACTAGTTCTGAGGCAGGGTATCCCAGCCATTCCTGGGCAGCTCGATTCATCAAGGTAATGATGCCATCGGTACGGGTGGCAATAATGGCGTGGTTACTACTATTGAGGATCGCCCCTTGGAGACTGCTCATCTGCTCGATGTGGGCCAGTTGTTGCCGGGTAAGCTCCAAGTGATGGCGGATTTCCAGCTCATTAATGACTTGGCGGCCAAGGGTGCGCAGAGTTTGCTGTTGAAGAGGTTTGAGCTCCCGCGGCTGGTAGTCCACGACGCAAAGGGTACCAATCCCATACCCTTGCGGCGTCACCAAGGGCATCCCGGCATAGAAGCGGATATAGGGGGGGCCTGTAACCAGGGGATTATCGGCAAAGCGCGGATCAAGGCGAGCATCTGGCACAACCATTAGCTCATCTTGCAGAATGACATGGGCACAGAAGGCAACGTCCCTTGGAGTTTCACAGGCATCAATGCCCACCTTAGACTTAAACCACTGCCGCTGGCGGTCAACCAGACTAATGAGAGCAATGGGAGTTTGGCAAATTGCTGCCGCCAGATTGGTAATCTCGTCAAAGATCGGTTCCGGGGGCGTATCTAAGACTCGATACTGCTCAAGGGCACGTTGTCGTTCCGATTCATTTGCTGGCAATGGAGCAGCAGGCATAGCCCAAATGTACCGCCTTCTTGTAGGAGCAAACCTTGCACATTATGCAAGTCTTTCATCATTATAGGGATTGCCCTGGCGCCAGAGAGGGTCCCCTAGGCGGTACAGAACACCCTACTTCTCTTTGTAGGACCTGGAGGGCAGTGACAGAACAAAAAAGGATGTAGAAGCAAGCCCTACACCCTTCCTCAATCGTTATTTATCGTTATTTTCAGAGGGGGCAATCCTAACCTGCCCAACCCTTAGCGGCTTGATCGAGCACGTAGGCGGCCACATCTTGAATTTGTTCATCGGTGAGACGACCGGCAAAAGCGGGCATTGCATTTTTGCCGTGCTGCACTTGGTAGATAATGGCATCCTCAGAGTACATGCCAAATTGCTCAAGGGCTTCTTTTTTCAGGGTTTTGTTCGCCATTACCACATTGCCGCCCCCCATGTGACAGGCTGCGCAGTTACCGCTAAAGACTTTGGCACCATTGGCCAAATCTGCCGCAAAGGCCACAGGGGTAAGGCCGACAAATAGAACCATTGCAATCGCGCAAACACTAATGAATAGCTTTTTCAATGGAGTTCTCCTTCCATGGAATGCGTCAGGGTATGGATAAGGCCCCAAAAATCAAGGGGTGCAAGATTCATCAAAGGTCAGTGTAGCAAAGTTCCCAACCTAGGGGGCACTGTCCGGAAAGCTTTCTACGCCCCAACCGGGGGCTACGGCTGCCGCTCGCAAAATAAAGGCAGCTAAGGTCTCAAGCTGTTCCGTCGTCAACCAGTCCTCACTCACGCGGCGACAGGAATAACTCTCTTGGCTGCCATCGTAGGATCGCGGCGATCGCTGGAAAGCCACGAGGCTGGCGATCGTATCCCGTGGCGGCGTTGCCCCCTTGAGATCCTTCAGAGAGAGTGACACCAAAGGATTGGGTAACGTACTGCCACCGACATGGCAGTTTTTGCAGTTTTCCTCAAAGAGCCGCTTGCCACGGGTCAAATCAACTGCGGTGAACGTTTTGGTCTCACCGCGAGCATTGAGGGGTAGTTCTACGGTATCCGTTACCTTGAGGTATTGGATCACATAGTTATCTACACCGGCGATTGCCAGTGCTGTTGCCGGCGCCATTGCCCAGGTCAGCAGCAGAATCAAAAGACCACTACAAAGCCAGCCGATAGATCGTTGCCAAAAGTGAGGTTGGTACATGGGTGTTGGGGAAATCCTGGTTACGAGTCATTAGTAATAAACTTTGCCACCGCCCCATTTATCACCCAAGATTTTGGGTTCGACGAGAATATGGCCGGCGATCGCCACCAAATCCTTCTCCGTCAGGTTGCGCATTTTCGGGAAAATGTCGGCACTGCGCAGACTGGGGTGCACCTCAGCAATTTCTTGCTCACCATCGTAGGTGGTGGGGTTCTTCATGTAGTCCACCAGGCCTTCAATGTTGTCCCGTGGCGGCGTGGCTAGGGCCAGGGTTTCCGTGCGCAAATCCAAGCTGGGGTTGGTTTTGGTGATCCCTCCCACATGGCAGGAGGCACAAGCATACTGGAAGAGGCGCTTACCCTCTAGGTATTGTTTTTCCGTCAGCGTAATTGTTTTGCCCTCGCTGTTGAGGGGGACAGTCAGGACTTCAGGGGTCAGTTCGGCGGCCAGTGCTGTGCCCGTGGTGAGTTGCCAGAGGCAGAGGCAGAGAGCGACCGCAAGCCAAACGCATTTTTTTAACATAGTTCTCCCAATAAGCAGGTCTTACGATTGCGGTGTGTCTGGTTGATCGTTGGCGGGCGCCGGGGTCGTCAACGCCAAAATAATTGCTTTGGCATCTTCCAGGGGCAAGCGTGTTTGTGGGCTGGTATAGCGGATACCTAAGCGATCGCACCACGCACAGACCGTTTCGACCGATACGCCGTAGTCCGCCGCCAGATCCGCGATCGCAATGTCCACAAATCCCATGCTGCCACTCCCCGCTTGGGATCAACGACCAAGTATCATTATCATGCCATTACGTAGCTTCTTTACCAAAAGGCGTCCCCTTCGCAAAGAGAAGTGCCGCCACAGCGTACACTGTTGATGTGGCCGTTCAGATGGAGTTTTCAATGAAACGAGTCCTGGCGATTATCCTTGGGGGCGGTGCCGGAACACGTCTGTATCCCCTGACCAAGCGTCGCGCCAAGCCTGCGGTTCCCCTTGCTGGAAAATATCGCCTCATTGATATTCCTGTGAGCAATTGCATCAACTCCGAAATCCATAATATTTACGTCCTTACCCAATTTAACTCGGCCTCCCTCAATCGTCATATTGCCCGTACCTACACCTTTCCCGGTCTGACGGGCGGCTTTGTCGAAGTCCTGGCAGCCCAACAAACCCCCGAAAATCCCAACTGGTTTCAGGGCACTGCTGATGCGGTACGTCAATACCTGTGGCTGTTGGCGGACTGGGATGTGGATGAATACCTGATTCTTTCAGGAGATCACCTCTACCGCATGGACTATCGCCTGTTTGTCCAACGCCACCGCGACACCGGTGCCGATATTACCCTTTCCGTTCTGCCGGTGGAGGAAAAGGCGGCCTCTAGTTTTGGCCTCCTTAAGGTAGATAGTACGGGGCGAGTGACTGACTTTCGCGAGAAGCCCAGCGGGGATGCCCTCCGGGATATGCGAGTGGACACCACCCGCTATGGCCTGACCAGCGAGGAAGCCCATCGCAAACCCTACATTGCCTCGATGGGGATTTATGTCTTTAAGCGGCAAGTCCTCATTGATCTGTTGGAGCAAATGGCCGATGCCACGGACTTTGGCAAAGAAATCATCCCCGCTGCGGCCCGTTCCCACCTTGTCCAAACCTATCTCTTCAATGGCTATTGGGAAGATATTGGAACCATTGGCTCCTTCTACGAAGCCAACCTTGCCCTCACCCAACAGCCCCAGCCGCCCTTTAGCTTCTACGATGAAAACGCCCCCATCTATACTCGTCCCCGCTATTTGCCCCCCAGTAAGATTCTCAGTGCCACCATCACGGAGTCCATCATTAGTGAGGGCTGTATCCTCAAGGAATGCCAAGTTCACCGCTCGGTCTTGGGGGTGCGATCGCGCGTGGAATCCGGCTGTGTCATTGATCACTCCCTGCTGATGGGGGCAGACTACTACCAAGACTCAGCTCACCGCAGCCAGCTACGGTTGCAACATAAAATCCCCATCGGCATTGGGGCCAACAGTGTCATTCGCCGGGCAATTGTGGATAAAAATGCCTGCATTGGCCGCGATGTCAAAATCATCAACAAAGACAACGTTGAAGAATCCAATCGAGAGGATCAGGGATTCTATATTCGCAGCGGTGTGGTCGTCATCATCAAAAATGCCGTGATCCCCGACGGCACCATTATCTAAGCCATAAGCAAATTTGAATTGGCAAGTGGTGAAAACCTGTGTAGCATATCAACAGTAAGCCTCCAACCCTCTAGCGGAACTGCCATCTATGCCCACGATAGAGACTCGCACTGAACCCATGGTCATCAACATGGGGCCACACCATCCCTCAATGCACGGGGTGTTGCGATTAATGGTGACCCTTGATGGCGAAGATGTCATTGACTGCGAGCCGGTGATTGGCTACCTCCATCGCGGCATGGAAAAAATTGCTGAAAACCGCACCAACATCATGTTCATTCCCTACGTCAGTCGTTGGGACTACGC
>NZ_JACOMP010000245.1:0-9560 GCF_014466085.1 Thermosynechococcus sp. OHK43 | reverse complement strand
GTGATTGGAGTGATGAGGGTGGTGATGATGATCATGATCGCAATGTTCATCACACCCATGATCGTGATCATGATCGTGGTCGTGCTCAGGGTGCTCGTGTTCAGGATGAAAGTAGCGATCGCTCTGAAACAATCCCACACTCAAAATCAAGGGCAGCGGTACCTGTGCCTTCACGGTGCGAATAATCCGTGCCCCCTCCCGCATCTCGTGAATTCGCCGTTCGAGCTCCTGCAAGCGTTCCTCGGTGACTAGATCTGCTTTGTTGAGCAGAATAATGTCACCGTAGGCAATTTGGCTTTGGGCAGCGCTGCTATTGAAAAGATCCAGACTAAAGTTCTCCGCATCCACCACGGTAATAATCGAGTCCAAGCGGGTGAGATCCCGCAGATCGGTCCCCAGAAAGGTTAGAGCCACCGGCAACGGATCCGCCAATCCCGTTGTTTCCACCACCAAATAGTCCACCTTGTCGGGCCGCTCAAGAACCCGATAGACGGCATTCACCAAGTCGTTGTTGATAGTGCAGCAGATACAGCCGTTGCTGAGCTCCACCATGCCCTCATCTTGGGACACCAAAAGCTGGTTATCAATGCCAATCTCGCCAAATTCATTGACGAGTACAGCGGTTTTGAGGCCTTCTTGGTTTGTGAGAATATGGTTTAAAAGGGTTGTTTTGCCACTCCCCAAAAAACCAGTGATGATGGTGACAGGCAGACCGTGTTTTTCAGCCTGCATTTTGGGAGAGGGATCAGAAAGGGTAGTTGTCATAGGTCAATGGCCCAAGAAAAAGAGAATCATTCTCATATTTTAAGTCGAAAAAAGAACTTGCCCATCCTTCCTAGGGAACACCGCCAAGGGCGATCGCTGTGCTGTAGGCTAGAAGCAACCACTTTACGCCGATTTCTAGATTTAGCCATTCCCAAAAGGGCAATGCCACTCACTGCATGTATCCCCTATCCCTACCAAGGGTTCTAGGAAATACGGTAACCTGTTGGAGCCTCATCATTCAACCATCTATGTCGAACCAGCCGTTGCAACGCCGCACCAAAATTGTCGCCACCATTGGTCCAGCAGTCAGTCACCCCGACAAATTGCGCGCCATTATTCAAGCGGGAGCAACCACCCTGCGTCTAAACTTTTCCCATGGTACCCATGACGATCACCAGCGCAGCATTCGCCTAATTCGCCAAATTTCCTACGAACTCGGGCAACCGGTGGGCATTTTGCAGGACTTGCAAGGCCCCAAGATTCGCCTTGGGCGGTTTGAGCATGGCTCCATTTCCCTGAAGCGGGGCGATCGCTTTACCCTCACGAGTCGCCCTATCATGGGCAATCAGCACATTAGCTCGATTACCTATCCCCCCTTGGCTCAAGAGGTGCCCGCCGGTGCCACGATTTTGCTCGACGATGGCCGCGTGGAAATGTTCGTGGAAGAAGTGGATAAAGAAGCGGGTGAGCTCCATTGCCAAGTGGTTGTTGGGGGCACGCTCTCCAATGCCAAGGGTGTGAACTTTCCGGGGGTTTACCTCTCGATTAAAGCCTTGACAGAGAAAGATCGCGAAGATCTGATGTTTGGCCTCAATCAAGGGGTAGATTGGGTGGCTCTCAGCTTTGTTCGCAATCCCCAAGATGTACTGGAGATCAAAGAACTGATTGCCAACGCTGGGAAGCAGGTGCCAGTCATTGCCAAAATCGAAAAGCACGAGGCGATTGAGCAGATGGATGCCATTCTCTCCCTCTGTGATGGCGTCATGGTGGCCCGGGGTGATCTGGGGGTTGAATTGCCCGCCGAAGATGTGCCGATTCTGCAAAAACGGCTGATCGCTGCCGCCAACCGCTTGGGCATCCCGGTCATTACGGCCACACAAATGCTCGACAGCATGGTGAAAAGCCCTCGTCCTACCCGTGCAGAGATTTCCGATGTCGCCAATGCCATTCTCGATGGCACTGATGCCGTGATGCTCTCCAATGAAACGGCGATGGGGGAATACCCCGTCGAGGCGGTGAAGATGATGGCCACAATTGCTGCCCGCATTGACAACCAACCCCAACTGCGGCAACCTCCCGGGGCGGAGTCTACGGCGGTGCGTTCTATTCCCAATGCCATTAGTCAAGCGGTGGGACAGGTGGCGGCGCAGCTGCATGCCAAAGCAATCATTACCCAAACTAAAACGGGCGCAACGGCCCGGAATGTCTCCAAGTTTCGTCCCCAAATTCCTATTTTGGCGGCAACACCCCATATCGAAGTGGCCCGACGCCTCCAGTTGGTCTGGGGCGTAGAACCGCTGCTGACATTGGACCATCCCTCGATGCGCGAATCCTTCCAGGCAGCGATTAATGCCGCCCAGGAGCGGGGCTTCCTTGAGGAGGGGGATCTCGTGGTCATGACGGCGGGCACACTGCAGGGGGTTTCTGGCTCCACGGATATGATCAAGGTGGAACTGGTCACGTCAGTGATGGGGCGGGGTTGTGGCATTGGCCATGGATCTGTTAGTGGCCCTGCGCGGGTGGTACGCCAAGGGATGCCGGTGCGCACGTTTAATAGTGGGGAAATCTTGGTGGCGGAGCGCACCAGTGCTGAGTTGGTGGAAGTGATTCGCAAGGCGGCAGGCATTATTACCGAGGAGGACAGCCTCACAAGCCATGCCGCTGTCTTGGGGTTGCGGCTGGGGATTCCGGTGATTGTGGGCGTCAAAAATGCCACTCGGCTGATTCGTGAGGGCACCATCCTGACGATGGATGTGGAACGCGGCTTGGTTTATTCCGGTGCCCGCAATGGCGGGGAGCGATCGCCCGAGTAGGAGTGGAGCAGCCAATGACTTTTTTTCGGGCCAACACCTATCTCACAGATTTGGTGATGCGGACGCTCCAGGCGACATGGCAACACTTTCCTTGGCTAGGCCAAGAGGACATTGCCCTGACCTTGCTGGTGTATCCACCACCCATTCCGGTGAATACGGGCGGAGCGCTTACGGCAACAGAATTTTGGCAGTACTTGATTCCCGGCGCTCACTATCGCGGCGATGTGCCGATGTACCCGGCTAGTGTGGTGAAACTGTTTTATCTTGTGGCTTGCCATGAGTGGCTCCACAGTGGCATGCTCCAGCCCGATGCGGAATTGGAACGCGCCATGCGGGATATGATTGTGGATTCCAGCAACGATGCCACCAGCCTAGTGGTGGATATGCTCACGGGAACCACCAGTGGCCCAGTCCTGCCGCCGGAGCCCTTTCGGACGTGGCAATACCAGCGCAATATCGTCAATCGCTATTTTCAGTCCTTGGGGTGGCCAGAGCTAACGCATATCAACGTGAATCAAAAAACATGGTGTGATGGCCCCTATGGACGAGAGCAGGAATTTGTCGGGCGCGATCGCCAGAATGCCAATCGTCTGACAACCAATGCCACGGCCAAGTTAATCCACAGTATTGTTGGCGGCGTTGCGGTTGCTGCCAGCGCCAGTCAAGCGATGATGGAACTGATGGAGCGATCGCTGGATCCAGAGCTTTTGGCTGAGGATCCAGAAAACCAAGTCCAGGGATTTTTGGGGGAAGGGCTACCTCCAGGGACAAAGCTGTGGTCAAAGGCGGGACTCACCAGTTGGGTGCGCCATGATGCGGCCTATATTGAACTCCCGGATCGCTGCCCCTATACCTTGGTGGTCTTTACGGAAAATTCCACTGCCAGTAAAAATACAGAGGTACTGCCCTTCATTTCCCGTCAGATTGCCAGTGGCATTCCCACCCTAGAGGGCGCCGGAGTACTGTAGGCCACTGACAACACCAGCCGCCAAAAGGTGACCAAAGCTGGTGGTGGCCAGCAATTCTGGCAGACCAAAGCCTTCAAAGAGGGCAGGCAAGGCAATGGGTAAGCCGGGGCCTTTTCCCCGCGATTGAATGGCATAGCGGCCAATAGCGATCGCAAACAGGTTGCAGAGGATCACCACCAGCCCCACAGAGGGCGTCCAAGTGGTATCGGGGAGCGTGGCTAACACCATGGTTCCTCCTAAATGGGTACAATTGCCCATGAATTATACGGAACCACCGGATTGCCCCCGCCAGTTCTTTACAAAATAGTGCATCTTGTTACAAATGCTTAACGCAACCACCCCTGTAAAAATTGCCGTCAAAATTTGTGGTTTGACCCTGCCCGAGCAGGCGATCGCGATCGCCCAAATGGGTGTCAGTGCCCTTGGCTTCATTAGTGTCCCCCATTCGCCCCGCTACGTCAGCCCCCCAACCATTGCAGACATTTGTCGGCAGTTGCCCCCTTCCGTGCTGACGGTAGCTGTTGTCGCCAATCTTGATTTCGAGGCATTAGCCAATTTAGTCACAACCACAGGGGTACAAGCGCTACAGCTCCATGGCAGTGAATCGCCTGAATTTTGCCAATCGGTGCGCCAGACCTTCCCTCATATCGTGCTCATCAAAGCCCTGCGGGTGCGATCGGCGGCCACCCTCACCGAGATTGCCGCCTACACCCCGATTGTAGATCGCATTCTCTTGGATGCTTACCATCCACAGCAGTTGGGGGGCACGGGTCAACCCTTTGACTGGACGCTACTTAAAGAGTTACACATTCCTTGCCCTTGGTGGCTGGCGGGGGGCATTACACCCGAAAATTGCCGTCAGGCGATCGCTCAAACCCAGCCCCAAGGAATTGACCTTGCCAGTGGGGTGGAAAGTCGGCCGGGGGTCAAGGATTTAGGGCGCGTGGCAGCGTTGCTGAGCAACCTAGGGATAAATGCAAACCATTCCCTGTACCCTGAGGGCAGCCGCTTCTAGCCGCAACTCTTGAATAGCGACCCCATCACCCAAATCAATGGTCACCGTGGGGTGAATCTCACGTTCCCCTTGCCAGTGCACCTTTTCTAAGCAGAGCGTCCGTTCATCCTGCAAGCGCACATGGGTCATGAGATGCCAATCCCCCTGCTCTCCTTGGGCATTCACCATCGAGAACCTCAGTTTGAGGCAGCCAGTCCCCAATTCTCCCTGTGTATGCAGCAGTTGCCACTCTTGGAGATCCACTCCCGGCTTGCCCAAGCCCCGCTGATGGAGCAACTTCAGTAGTTCCCGTAGGCCGGATTGCAGGAGGGGGGCCCGCAAGGAGGCGTTCAGATCGGCTTGGCTGAGAACCAGTTCGCCCCGCAGCGGCACGGGTGCCAATAGTTTTAGGGGTTGGCCCCGCAACACCTGCCCTAGATTAATCTGAATCTGTTCTGCTTGGACTGCCGCTTGGCGCAATTGAATCCCGCGATAACTGGCTGTTGCTGCGGCAATGCGCACGTGCGGTAAGTACCCCCGCAATAGCTGGCGATCGCCCCCTTGAATCTCAATTTCCAGTCCGGTTGCCTGCTCTAGCTGTGAGGATAACCACCACTGCAGTGCCGGTCGCAATACCCGTGGAATCAGCCCCCGCTCAGCAACAGGAGATGAAGCAACCAAAGCCTCAGCCATTTCTGGCGACGTTGACGACATACCGACTCCTCACAACTTTTTCTATCTACTCCCCCTACCTAGGCCGGCTTGTGGGGCTAGTTTGCTGATTTTAACGAAACGAGATATCGGTTGGGTCGTGGCAGAGACAACTTTCCTAACCTGCTAGAACTGGGGCAGTGGCAATCTACCGCTCCCAAAGATTCCCTGAAGTCGCGATCGCCCCGCGGCACTTCTCTGGGGAAGATCTCCTCCCAGGATTGGTTCTAGCCTGAGGGGTGATGCTTTCCTAGGAAGCAAGGGAAGCCAATAGGTGAGGATCAACCTTAAGGCGGGTGGCTAAGGTTTGCAGGTGCCGGCGATCGCCCTCACTGAGGTGCCTGCCCTTCTGCCGCAGTTGACCCATGAGGGTATAAAGCTGCTCCTGCGCTCGATCCAGATTCAGGTTCAAACCCAAGGCATCCGCAACTGTGATCAAGTCCTGCAGCAAGGGGCTCAATTGTCCTAGGGTATGACTCTCCAAATGGTGAGCCAGATAGCGTAATCCCGTAGTAATGTTCTGCTCGAGGAGCCGTTGTTGCTCTTGCAGACTCAGCCGACAGCCCAACAGCCGCGCCTCGCGGGCGATCGCCGCCAATTCTGCCAAATGGCTTTGCAGATCTGCCAAGGGCAAATCCCCCAGATCGCTGAGGTCTTGCTCTAAACTTCGCAAATGGCTAATGGCACGATGGGTCAAAGCCACCGCCGCGGCCACCTGCAACTCTTGGGGCACACTCAGGCCATCCCGCTGAAACCCCATGAGGATGCCGTAGTTATCGCGATAGACTTGGGTATACAGCTGATCCAAGCGGGTCAGGGTTTCCCGCGCCAGCACCCCCATGAGGCGGTGTCGTTCTTCAGCAAAGAGATTGTCCAAGCTGTAGGCCACCCCCCCAAAGCGTTCCGTCATCGCCATCACCACCCGCGCCGCACTGCCCTGTTGGAAGGCTTGCAGGAGATGGGTCTTGATCTGGCTATATTCGCGCCGCCCTTGGAAGGGTTGAATGGCACAGTGGAAGTCCCAGCCCCCCAGGTGCAAGACAGCAAAGATCAACAGTTGTGACTCGGTTGTAATCGTCGAGGTGAGTTGAATTTGGCCGATCGCCAGCGTCAGGCTGCCCATGCGTTGGAGATGGTAATCCCCCTGCTCAATCTCATAACAGTAGAGTTGGTGTTGGCGGGAATAACTGTTAAAGAGGGAACCGATGGCATAGTGGGCAGCCACCTGCTGTAAGCTAATTTGAGCTGTTTTTACCAACTGGTGATAGACCCTTGCCCCATCGCCAAACTGCGGTACGTTGCTGGGGGCCGCTGCCAGCCGCTCAATAAACTCGGTTTCCAACTGTACACCGGCGACATCCCCTGCCAGTTCGATTGCCCGTGCCGCATAGCGGAGAATTTGCACCCCCTCCGGCCGCGAGAGTTCATCAAAGAACCAACCACAACTGGTAAACATCAGCAGGGCATGGTGCTGCATCTCCAGCAGACGCAGGGCATCCATTTGCTCCCTTTGACTCAGGGGGCGACGTTGGTGGTGGGCCAAAAAGCGGTGCAGGGTCTCCGGGGAGCGATCGGCAATCACCTCAATATAGGCATCACGGGCAGCCCAAACCTCCTGAAATAAATCACTGCCCAGGGTTTCATAAATATCAATGAGCTCATCCCGCAACCAGTTCAGGGCATCCCGCAAGGGGCGTCGCCACCGCTGATGCCACTCGCCACCACCGCCGCAGCCACAATTGTCCTGCCAGCGATCCACTCCATGGGCACAACTCCAAGCGGTGACTGGTTTGAGTTCCACTTCCCAAGTAGGGGGAAAGAGGCTGAGGTAATAGGCAAAGTTGGTCACCTGCCAACCCCGCTGTGGAAATTCCACCTTAAAAGCATAGGCGAGGGCTTTTTCACCGCCATACTTGTGATGGCCAAAGGTCTCACCGTCGGTGGCAACGGCAATAATTTGACTGGGGCGACGATCGCCACGCACGGCCTGCCCCAACCGTCCCGCCAGAAATTGAGAGCTAGTGAGCAGGTCACTAAAGCCTATATCCCGCGAAATGGGACCATCGTAGAAGAAGATGTCTAGGTAATCCCGCTGGCGATCGCCCCCCGGTAAATAGCAGCGATAGGGACGCGTTGGATCAATTTGGCTGCCGCTGACCTCGATCCACTCGGCGTCCCCCTCAGGGAGAATCGGCCGACAGCGTTGAGCCTGGGAAGGCGCCAAAACAGTAAAGCGAATCCCCTCCTGAATCAGTGCGGCTACAGTTTCATCATCAATGGCCGTTTCTGCCAGCCACATCCCCTCCGGTTCGCGGCCAAACCGCCGCCGAAAGTCTGCCTTACCCCAACGAATCTGGGTCAATTTATCCCGATAGTTGGCCAAGGGCAAAATGATGTGGTTATAGACTTGGGCGATCGCGTTGCCGTGGCCATTGAAGCGCTGACAACTGTGGCGATCGGCCTCAATAATGCGCTGATAGACCTCGAGATCGTAGCGCTCAAGCCAACTAAAGAGCGTTGGGCCAATATTAAAGCTTAGGTATTCAAAGTTATTGACAATATCAATGACCTCACCGCGATCGTTGAGAATCCGCGCAAAGGCATTGGGGCGATAGCACTCGTAGTAAATGCGCTCATTCCAATCGTGAAATGGCTGGGCACTGGGTTGGTGTTCAATGGCATTGAGATAGGGGTTTTCGCGGGGGGGCTGATAGAAATGGCCATGGATAGTGATGTACACCCCAAGGGCCTGCAGTTGATCGGCAGCGGGGACAGAAGCTGTAGGCGTCACATCCGTTGAATTCAGCATGCAGATCAACCACAGGACAAGACGGTACGTTTCCTTTCTTTGATCATCGGCGATCGCCCCAGGGGCTAGGCCCTTTGTGACGAAACTTCAAGCTCCGCAAGATGCAGTTACCCTAGGGCACGACCAAAACTGGACAGGGCGCCAAATTAATCACGCGGTTGCTAACACTTTCTTGGAACCCCTCTGGGGTAAGCCCCGTTCCTCGGCAGCCCATAATAATTAAGCTGGCATTGATCTCATCGGCCACATCACAGATAACAAAGGCAGGTTTGCCGCGCCGTAGCAAGGTTTCCGCCACAATCGCCTGCTGGGCAAAGGCTTCCTTCACTCGATTCAAAAACTCAGCGATCGCTGCCTCTAGCTCTGGATCGGGTTCTGGGCTTTCCTCCACCGACAGCAGAAACAACTGGCTCTGGAACAGTTTCACCATCTCAACCACCGTGGGCATGGCTTCTTGGGTGTCACGGCTACGGTCAATGGGAAAAAGAATGGTTTTGAACATAGAGTTACCTCATGGGAGTCAAGTGGAAGGGTACGCCCTTGGGTAGAATCAGGTGAGGGATTTGTAGCGCATCACTCCATCGCTAGCCGGGATTGTTATGCCCCTAGTACTATCATCTATCTTTTAACGCATTTAGGAGGCTCTAGCGTGTCTAAAAAATCCGTAGCGCAGTTATCCGCCGCCGACTTAGAAGGAAAGCGTGTCCTCGTGCGGGTGGATTTTAACGTCCCCGTCGACGAAAACGGGGTCATTACTGATGATACTCGTATCCGTGCAGCCCTGCCCACCATTCAAGACCTGATCAGCAAAGGTGCAAAAGTCATTCTGGTCAGCCACTTTGGCCGTCCTAAGGGCGTGGATGAGAAGTTGCGCCTCACCCCCGTGGCCCAGCGGCTCTCGGAACTGCTCCACAAACCCGTGGCCAAGCTCGATGACTGCATTGGGGATGCCGTGGTTGCCCACACCCAAGCCATGGCTAATGGTGATGTCTGCCTGCTGGAGAATGTGCGCTTCCATCCGGGGGAAGAAAAAAATGATCCCGAATTTGCCAAGCAACTGGCCGCCTGTGCCGAAGTCTATGTCAACGATGCCTTTGGCACTGCGCACCGCGCCCATGCTTCAACCGCTGGGGTGACTCAGTACCTCAGTCCTTGCGTGGCGGGCTTTTTGATGGAGAAAGAATTGGAATATCTGCAAAATGCCATCGAACATCCCCGCCGTCCCCTGGCGGCTATTGTGGGGGGATCGAAAGTTTCTTCTAAGATTGGTGTCATTGAAG
>NZ_JACOMP010000244.1:0-11811 GCF_014466085.1 Thermosynechococcus sp. OHK43 | reverse complement strand
TTGTTTCACTGTGCTGAGCTTCATGCTGCAAAATCCACCACCAGAGACGAGCTTCCTGTTGCCATTGCGTGTCGCTCAGGCAGTGGAAGCGATCGCCCGTACGTTGGCGAATCTCTGCGAGGTACTCCAGTAATTGGCGTCGTGGTGGCAAGTGCTGTCGCTCCACCTTAGGTCGGCCATCGGCGGCATACCAATAGCGATCGCGATCTCTGAAACCGGAATCTTCAGGTAATAGCCAAAAGGCCTCAGTATAACCAATGTGTCCCAAATGCCACCCCACGGGACTATAGAGGGGATGGGGCTGAGCACAAAGAATTACCTCGCTCAACTGGGCAACTAATTGGAGCGTAAATTGCCGCTGGTTTTGAAAGGCTTGCCAAAAAACTTCGCGATCAAAGGGATTCCAGCGGGTCGAGGTCTCAGAAGGCGTAAATTTCTGGTTCACTGTGCAAACTCAGCAACAGCAATTTATTTTCTGGTAAAGGATACCACTCCGCTTGAGTATCTACGGGTTCTGAGGTGAGTTGAATCTTCTCGGCATCCTGACTCCAGTACAGGGTGGGGGGTGGTGTGCCCTGGGAGCAGCGGCTGGCGAGAATATACAAACCATCGGTGAGAATCATGGCGGCACTGACACGGGTAGACGCTGCCTGCGCTAGGGAAAAGACGATTTGCAGTGTTTGCCGCAGAACCATCACCGGTGACAATTGCGGATTCAACACCAATTCATTGCAAAAGAGGGCAAAGAGATGTTCAGAATCCGTCGAGCCTTCAACAATGTTGTAACAAATATCCGACAGGCGATCGCGCATTGGGCGGTGGAGGGTTTGGCGAAAGTTGTCGATAAAGCCATTGTGCATCCCCAGCCAGCGTCCCCAGCGAAAGGGTTGGGTATTCGTCATCTGCACCGCTTGCCCCGGTGTGGCACTGCGGACATTGGCCAAAAAACAGGCAGATTCAATGTAGCGGCTTAAATGCTCAGTAAAGTTGATATCATGCCACATGGGTATTGTTTGCCGATACAGAAAGGGGGGCACATCTTGGTGGGCAGCATACCAGCCCACCCCAAAGCCATCTGCATTCAAGAGTCCCGCTGTCATTTCGCGGGGTTGGTAACTTTGTACCAACAGGGAATGGGGAGCATCCACTAGGGCATGGGCAAGGGAGGTTTTGCGCCCCATATAGGCATAAAGACGACACATAGGAACATACGAATTTGTAAAATACCCTACCCACGATTCTAACTTTCAGCAAAGGATTTTTCGGGGAGCGATACCCAGTTTGAGGGCCGGCAGTAAAGCTTGCTAAAGTGTAGAGAAAAAAGGCTATCTGCAATCAATGAACCCGACGGACTCCCTAGAGGATGATTTTCCCGACATCGAAGCCCTTGTGCCCCCTGAGAAAAGCCAAAGCGTGGGGCGATCGCAAATTCAGCGTACCCTCGTCATTACGGAAACAGCCTTCCTGGCTAGTACCGCTGCCCTGCTCTGGGTGGTTAACTTTTATTTACCCGCTGGCCCAGTCCTGCGCCTGTTTTTTCCGATTCCCATTGCGTTGGTTTACTTACGCTGGAACCGCCGCGCCGCGTGGATGGCGGCCATTGTGAGTGCGTTGCTCCTTTCCGTTTTGATGGGGCCACCCCGCAGTCTGCAATTTCTCTTGCCCCACGGCATTATGGGGGTCATTTTTGGCGGCTGCTGGGCAAAAAAAGCGGGCTGGGGACGCTCCATCCTCAGTGGGGCAGTGATTGGCACTGCAGGATTTTTCTTTCAGATTAGTCTTGTGTCCATTCTCCTGGGGGAAAACCTCTGGGTTTACTTCAATCGGCAGGTCACGAATTTTATTGATTGGGTACTGGTCAATCTAAATTTGCTGCTGGAGCCAACGGTGACCTTGATCCAAGTCGTGGCACTACTGCTGGTCTTTTTCCAGTCCACGGTTTATGCCTTAGTCGTGCACATTTTGGCATGGACACTGTTGGAGCGATTGGGCAATCCCATTCCGGATCCACCGCCGTGGCTGCGCACCATCCTTGAAGAGCCTCGCTAAATCCTCTCGAGACAGCGGCGCTGATAGAGAGCTTGGGGGGTCGCACTGCCGGTACAAAATAGCACGGTTTTCAATTCCTCAAGGATAAAGTCAATGCGTTGAGCCAGTGCTTCCTCTGATTGATGGGCTACCTGCAAAAGGGGGCGAGCTAAACCGGCAAGACCTGCACCAAGGGCCAAGGCTTTGGCTACATCAATGCCATTTTTCAGTCCACCGGAGGCAATCAGGGGCGTATCTGGTAGGGCAGTGTGAATTTGCTCAAGGCAGCGAGCCGTAGGAATACCCCATTCAGCAAAGGTGTCTCCGAGAAACTGTTGACGGGCATCTTGGGCACGCGCTGCTTCCACTTTTGCCCAAGAGGTTCCCCCTGCCCCCGCCACATCAATGGCCGCTACACCCACATCCACCAATTGCTTGGCTACATCAGCACTGATACCATTGCCCACTTCCTTGACAATCACGGGCACAGGTAGGGAACGACAAAGGACGCCAATTTTCGTTAACAATCCCTTAAAGTTGCGATCGCCCCCCGTTTGCACGGCCTCTTGCAGCGGATTCAAGTGCAAAATCAGGGCATTCGCTTCTAAGAGGTCAATAATTTTTTGGCATTCACTAACGCCACAGCCATAGTTCAACTGCACTGCGCCAAGATTGGCCAACAGAGGAATGGTGGGTGCCTCCCTGCGAATCGCAAACGTGGTTGCCACCTCCGGATGCTCCAGCAGCACCCGTTGGGAGCCCACACCCATGACAATTTCCTTTTGCTGCGCCACCCGTGCTAAACGGCGATTGATTTCTCCTGCTTGGGGTGTGCCACCGGTCATGGAGGAAATCAGCAGGGGTGCTGCCAGCCGCCAGCCAAGAAACTCAACCCTCAGATCAATCTCGGCAAAGTCCAGTTCGGGCAGGGCACAATGGCGAAAGCGATACTTCTCGAAACCCGTGGTGACTTCTTGATGGCTGACATCACTTTGAATACAAAGCTTGAGGTGCTCGGCCTTGCGCTGCTCAATGGGACTGTTCACCAGTAATGTTCCTAAGTTGGGCTGCACCAACATTATAGGGGCAAGGTCTCCAAGGCTTTTTGGGCAGCTATTCACCTACATGACCAACATTCATGACCAACATTAGCGTCGAACCCCAGGCAGCCTGAAGCCCGATGCCAACAATTTCAGGCCATTGGCTGCCACATCGCGGTAGCGTAATTGGCCACAGAAAATTTGCCCCATCCGCTGTCGAGCACTTAAACGCTTGACGGCGAGTTCATAGGCAGTGCGGGGCATCCGATAAAAAAGGGTGGAGAGCCGCTTTGCCCAGATCATATCGGCGCCCCATTCCTGCTGTACTTGCTGTGAGTAATTGGCAAGGGCTTCTGGATCTCCACTGAGGGCGCGATCGATGGCGTGGGCAGCCAACATCCCAGTCAACAGAGAGGGGCGAATGCCCTCGGCAGTAAATGGATCAACGACACAGGCAGCTTCGCCAGCCAGGAGGGCATTTTGGGTATGCAGGCGTTGGTGCTGCTGCCAACAGTAGAGAGGGTGGCCATAGACCTTGACTTGATTGAAATCAACTCCAAAGGTTTCAGCATACTCTGCCCCGATCGCCCGCAGGTTTTGCTTACGCCCCAAGGCCACTGTGCCTACCCCAATAGAGTAGCCATCGCGTTTAGGAAAGTTCCAAATATAGCCATTGTGGAGGCGACCAAAGTCAAAGTGGGCTGCCGTGAGGGAATGATCAGGCATCGCTGCTTCAATCTCAATCGCTGCTCCCACCCGCTGCTGACGACCCCTAAATCCGAGCCACTTG
This sequence comes from Thermosynechococcus sp. OHK43, assembly GCF_014466085.1. Taxonomy (NCBI): domain Bacteria; kingdom Bacillati; phylum Cyanobacteriota; class Cyanophyceae; order Acaryochloridales; family Thermosynechococcaceae; genus Thermosynechococcus; species Thermosynechococcus sp. OHK43. The sequence continues at coordinate 7,953 of NZ_JACOMP010000244.1, read as the reverse complement.
GCCATCGAGCCTTTGGCACCGTCACAGCCAATCAGGTACTGGGCTGTAAAATCCCCTGAGGGGGTGTGTACCTGCCAGCGATCGCCCCCCCATGTCAGACCCGTTACGGGGGTTTGAGGGCGCAACTCTGCTCCCTGTCGCTGGGCCTGTTGAATTAAGAAGTAGTCAAAAACATCGCGGCGCACCATCCACATTGGCTGCTCTGGTGGAAACTCCAGAAGTTGAGCCTCTTCCCCCTGCCATGTACAGACCATTTGCGTCACTTTCAAAGAGATGGCCGGACTAAAGTCAAAGTCAAACCAGGATTGCACTTGGGGCGACACACCACCCCCACAGGGCTTATAGCGCGGCAGCGCCTCCTTTTCCAGCACCAAAACCCGTCGCCCCCGCTTTGCCAAGTGATAGGCAGCCGCACCCCCTGCAGGCCCTGAACCAACAACAATGCAATCGTACACCTGCAATAGCTTCCTTTAGTGATCCTGGCTTCAAACAGATTCTAACTCAAAAGTTCCTAGGAAACGCTGATCTGGCTCGATTGGTAGTCCGGGGGTTCAACGTGGATGACGATGCGAGCAGGTCCGTAGCGCTCCTGCAGCAGGGCTTCAATTTGCTCAGTAATGTCATGGGCCGTGGGAATATCTTCCGCCTCCACGATTAAGTGCATCTCAATAAATACTTGCCGCCCCACCATCCCCCGTGAGCTAATGTCGTGGCAATTAACTACACCGGGTACGGTCATCACTAGCTCATGGATGGCTTCGGGAGCGATCGCCACCGCATCCACCAGCCAAGGAATGTTACCTTTGAGAACTTCCCACGCACTCCAAAACACAAGAGCAGCCACCGGAAATGCCAGCACCACATCCAACCAATCCCAGTTGAAGGTCCAGACGCCAATCAGCCCTAAAAGCACAATGACGGTTGTCCACACATCGCTCAGGGTATGCTTGGCGTCGGCAATTAAAACAGAATTTTTCAGCCGATGCCCCATATGGTGCTCATAGAGGGTGAGGCCAATATTGATGCCGAGAACCAAGATCACAATCCAGAGTTCTGCCCCTGTAATTGTTACAGTATGGGTTTGATGTAAAAGGCGTTCAACGGCACTTTGTAAAATCTCAAAGCAGACCATGCCCAAAAAGGCAGCAATCCCCACTGCACCGAGGGCTTCAAACTTTTGGTGACCGTAGGGATGATCGCGATCAGGGTGGGGATTCGCCCACTGCATAGCCACTAAGCCCAAGATACTGCTACCGGCATCGGTCAGACTGTGTAGAGCATCGGCTTGTAAACTCAAGGACTGACTGAGAACCCCAACAACAGCCTTGATGACGGTCAGGGCGACATTTACCCCTAGCGCCAAGAACAATACCCGCTGGGCTTGTCGGCGACGGTCGGCCACAGTCATCACCAAACTCTAAGGATGGGCGGGCTGAGCAGGGAGTGCCGATTGAGTATTGCGCCGCTCCGCTAGGATGCGTTCATTGAGAACCGCTAGCGCCCGCATAAATTGGGGATCGCGATCAGTGGCAATGTCATCGCGCGTGAGTTGCTGCCGCTGCTGCTCCGTGAGCGTGACTTCAACATCGGGTTCAATGCCCTTCTTGTTAATATCACGGCCACTGGGGGTAAAGTATTTGGCGATCGTCACCGCAATCCCTGCCCCTTCTCCCACCGGCTGGACCGACTGCACCAAGCCCTTACCAAAGGTGCGCGTTCCCACCAATACAGCACGGCCATTGTCCTGTAGGGCACCCGCGAGGATTTCGCTGGCACTGGCAGACCCGCCATCAATGAGTACCACCAGGGGCTTATTGGTGAGGAAGCCGCGACCAGCGCGTAAGCGTTCTGCTTCCCCTTGGCGATTGACCGTAGAGACAATATCCCCCTGCTTTAGAAACATGCGGGCAATTTCAGCACTGGCAAAGAGGAGGCCGCCGGGATTGGAGCGTAAATCTAGAACATAGCCTTCAACACCTTGCTTTTCTAACTCACGGATAGCTGTGCGCATTTCCGCTGCTGCATTAGAGCTAAAGGTAACCAGGCGAATATAGCCCACCCGTCCTTGGGGAGTTTGGCGCAGGCTGTAGCGCACAGGATGAATTTCAATACGGGCACGGGTAATCTCATAGTTCAAGATTTGATCGCCCCGCCGGATCGTCAGGCGCACTTTTGTATTCACAGGTCCACGGATCATGCCAACTGCTTGGTTGAGATCCATGCCCTTAGTGGATTTGCCGTCAATTTTTAGGATCACATCCTTAGCCATTAAGCCCATCTCAGCGGCTGGACTCCCTTCAATGGGAGAAACCACCGTGATCTCTTTTGTCTTTTCGTCCTGGGTAATTGTGATACCTACCCCCGTGAGTTCACCAGAGGTTTCAATTTGCATGGATCGAAATTGCTCGGGATCCATAAAACGGGTATAGGGATCATTGAGCTTTTCTAGCATTTCCCGCGCCGCTTTGTAGGCCTCTTCGGGTTTGGTATAGTTGCGGGAGAGAAATTCCCGCCGCACCGCACGCCAATCATTGCCATTGAAGGTGGCATCAACGTATTCACGGTCAATGACCTGCCACACTTCATCCACCAGTTCCTTCGGACTTTGGCGAAAACCCGCTAGGCTACGGGACCAGTGAAGACCCGCACCCGTGACCGCAACCAATGCCGTCATGACCACTGTCGTACTGACAACGAGCGTGCGGTGTGTGATTCCCATATGATTCGTCCTAAATTTTCAACCCTTTAGCCTACGCCCAATCTAGCACAAAGACTGGCCTTGGCTGTGGGCGATCGCCAGCTCAAGCTAATTTGAAGAACGTTACTTCCTGTCAAAAAGTTCCTAGCCGCCAAATTGCCGCCGCACACAATAGTTTACACTCTCATCTAAGACACGCTGCGCCTGCCGCTGGCGACGGGACTGGGGTTGGCCACCATTGGGATCAAGGTCTTGAAAATCGGCGTAGCTCAACCGCTCCTGAATATAGTTGATGGAGCACTGACAAATGTTACTCATCACCGAGCGAGCTAAAATGGGCGCCGATCGCCGGCCACGCTCAATGCAGGTATCCATAAAACTATTCACAGCCACTTGGGGGTAGGGTTGGGGAATGGCGCGTGCTAGCAGTGTCAGGCTAGTGGCTAAGCCGCTACTCATTAAAATCAAAGAGAATAGTTTCATAAAATAGACGCTTACACTAAAACATCCTTGTTATACCTGAGGACGCCCTTTTTCATGCAAAAAGTTTCAACCACTAAAGGCGCTATCATAGGCTGCATTGGACCCCACTAGCATCGAGCCAATCCCTGAATCGGTAAAAATCTCCAGCAACAGGGCGTGGGGCACTCGGCCATCAATAATGTGTGCTGCTTTCACGCCTTGAGCGAGCGATCGCACGCAACAGGTGACTTTGGGAATCATCCCCCCCGAGACAACCCCCTCTTTAATCAGTTGCCGCGCTTCAGCAATGTCAAGGCGATAAATAAGGGTACTGGGGTCGCGATAATCCCGTAAAATGCCGGCGGTGTCCGTCAGTAAAATCAGCTTCTCAGCCCCCAAGGCCGCTGCAATCTCGCCAGCAACCGTATCGGCATTGATGTTGTAGGCTTGCCCAGTATCATCGGCAGCCACACTGGAAATCACAGGAATATACCCTTTCTCCACCAGTGCTGTAATCACACGGGTATCCACCCCCTGCACTTCACCCACAAAGCCAATGCTATCTTCCCCTTTGGCACGGGCACGAATCAGGTTGCCATCTTTCCCACACAGCCCCACCGCTTGCCCGCCCGCCTGATTGATCAGGGTCACAATTTCTTTGTTGACGCGGCCCACCAAGACCATCTCCACCACATCCATCGTCGCGGCATCGGTGACGCGCAGCCCATTTTTGAATTGCGGTTCAATGTTGAGCTTGGCGAGCCAAGTATTGATCTCTGGGCCACCCCCATGAACCACCACAGGGCGAATCCCCACATAGGAGAGAAAGACAATATCGCGAATCACGGAATCTTTGAGCTGCTCTTCCTTCATGGCGGCGCCGCCGTATTTGACGACAAAGGTGCGCCCAGCAAAGGCTTGGAGATAGGGAAGGGCTTCACTGAGAACACGAACGCGATCGCTATCGCTGAGCATAGTCTTCTCTCTTGTCAGTCTAAAAATCTAAACAGGGATCAATGGGGGGCTTGGCAGAGGGGGGCTCCTTCTCAGCGGCGATCGCCAAACGGGCGGCCAACACTGCCGCATAGTCGCGAATCAGGGACCAAATCAGGGGAGCCAGCCAGCCCCGCAGCATCACTGAGCAGGAAATCTGACTGCCACAGACCGTCGATTCTAAACGATAGGTCACCCGTTCCTCTACTCCCGGCAAAACCAAAATGCGAATACTCAACAGTTTCCCTGGTGATACCCGTTCGACAAAAATCTGAATCGGCCAAGGAATCCAACGGGTCATTGCTTGGAAAATAAACCCCGGCTTAGGTACAAGTCCGTAGGGCACATTCGTGCGCAAAATCAAGGGATGCCACGACACATCAGCCAAATTCACCACTTTGCGCCAGATCAAATCCACCGATGCAGAGCTGAGGGCCTGATAGGTGCCTGCCAACGGCCAACTATAGGTCATTTGTTGTTTTTTCTTTGGTTGACGACGGCGATCGGCCACAGTTTTGCTACCCTGATATTCCTGAGGAGTTGGACACCAAGAAAGAATCAATAATCGTCTGATTATTGAGCTAAGAGCCTTATCTATATTAGAACGGAATTTTCCGAGCAGGAGTTTCGTAACCCTGTGTAACAATTATTTTTCTAAACGCACGGCGTACCACTGGAGGTAGCCACCATTGGCCAATGGCAGTTCACAAGCCGTTGTCATGAGGTACTGGGCACGACTTTCCACATCAGGCAAGGCCAGGAGATCTGGTGCGAGGGAAACCTCTGTTTCTGTCAAGTACTCAATCAGCTTGGCCTGTAGCTCCATGGGGGTGAGAAAGGTCTCATCGCTGGTAGTGGATTCAAGGACAACGTACATTTCTTCAGTGAACATGGCGCATGTGACTAGCTTTGATGACATTGACATTCTTCGATCTGTTGACTAAGTTTTGCTCCCCTTACTGGGGTGGCAGCGCAAACATTTGTACAGCATAGACCTTGTCCCCTACGGAATTCAAAGCAATGCCAAAACCAAAACGGGTAAATTCAGGCCGAAGGATATTTTGGCGGTGCCCTTCACTATCCATCCAACCTTTGTGGCAGCGCTCAATTAGCTGATAGTGGAGCACCAATCCGGGGGTGCCCTTCTGCTGCATGATATTTTCACCGCCGCCACCGCGACCCCCTAGGGCGATAAAGCCATCCATTGGCGATTGTCCCTCAAAATTGGTATGGCTAAAGTATTGGCATTTGAGCATATCTTCGGCTGTTGTGCTGCCTCTGCAAGTACCTGATCGGCAACAAGGGGCGGCAGTCCATTGAGCTGGCGATCGCGATTCACCCGCCGACGGTCAGCCATGGCCAAGAAGCTTGTTGATGTGTGGCCGGTATAGGCGAGCAAGTGCGGAATCCCCCACATCTTTTCGTATTGCCCTGAGACACTGCTGCAGAGTATCGTGAACATTGGCTTGCAGTCTGCGAAGTTTGCAGTTCCTCAATTCTGATCTCCAAGTTATTAAAGGATAGCCACCGATGGCAAAGTTAGTTGCATTTCATGAAGAGTCCCGGCGATCGCTCGAACGCGGAATTAATGCCCTTGCCGATGCCGTGAAAATTACCCTTGGCCCCAAAGGGCGCAATGTGGTGCTCGAGAAAAAGTATGGTGCACCGCAAATTGTCAACGATGGCGTGACGATCGCCAAAGAAATCGAACTGGAAGATGCCTACGAAAATACTGGTGCTCAACTCATGCGGGAAGTAGCCGCCAAAACCAATGATGTGGTTGGGGATGGCACAACCACCGCAACCGTCCTTGCCCAAGCCCTGATCCGGGAAGGTCTCAAAAACGTGGCTGCCGGTGCCAACCCCATTGCTCTTAAGCGGGGCATGGAAAAAGCCATCAAAACAATTGTGGATGCCATTGCCGAAGTAGCCAAACCTGTTGAGGGGGAAATGATTGCCCAAGTGGCAACCGTTTCTGCCGGCAACGACCCCGAAGTGGGGGCAATGATTAGTGAAGCCATGGCCAAGGTGGGCAAAGATGGCGTGATCACCATTGAAGAATCGAAATCCCTGAATACAGAAATGGAAATTGTTGAGGGGATGCAGTTTGATCGCGGCTACATCTCCCCCTACTTTGTCACCGATCCAGAGCGGATGATTGTCCAACTCAACAATGCTTATCTGCTCCTGACGGACAAAAAAATTACGAGCATCCAAGACCTAATTCCCACCCTAGAAAGGGTGGCTCGCAGTGGTCGTCCCCTCGTGATTATTGCCGAAGACGTGGAAGGAGAAGCCCTGGCCACACTGGTGGTCAATAAACTGCGGGGCGTCCTCAATGTGGTCGCTGTTAAGGCTCCAGCCTTTGGCGAACGCCGTAAAGCCATGCTCGAAGACATTGCCATTCTCACGGGTGGTCAAGTCATTTCTGAAGAAGTTGGTCTGACCCTAGAGGATGTGGAACTCACAATGCTGGGGGAAGCCTCTTCTGTCACCGTCACCAAAGACACGACAACCCTTGTGTCGGAGAAGGGCAATAAAGCCGATATTCAAAAGCGGGTCGAACAGCTCAAGAAGCAGTTAGCTGAGACCGACTCCGAATACGACAAAGAAAAGCTACAGGAGCGGATTGCCAAGCTCGTGGGCGGTGTGGCTGTGATCAAAGTAGGTGCCGCCACCGAAACAGAATTGAAGGATCGCAAACTCCGCTTGGAAGATGCCCTCAATGCTACAAAAGCAGCAGTGGCTGAAGGGATTGTCCCTGGCGGTGGCGTGACGTTGCTCCACTTGGCCAGTCGCATTGACGCACTGCTGCCTCGCCTTAGTCCTGAGGAACAAACGGGTGCGCGCATCGTCGCCAGTGCCTTGGCGGCGCCAGTGGCTCAAATTGCTGACAATGCTGGTGCCGAAGGAGCCGTTGTCGTCGAAAATGTCCGTGCTGGTGACTTTAACTATGGCTTTAATGCCGCAACCGGCACCTATGAAGATCTGGTCAGTGCAGGTATTATTGACCCGGCCAAAGTGGTACGCTCTGCCCTGCAAAATGCAGGTTCGATCGCTGGCATGGTACTGACCACAGAAGCCCTGGTGGTCGAAAAACCGGAACCTAAACCCGCAGCCCCCGCTAATGGCGGTATGGGGGGCATGGGCGGCATGATGTAGGCTACCTGCCCTCATACTTTCCTATTTTCCTATTTTCTCTCCTCTCTAACTGGGGGGAGAGTTTTTGATGCGTAGCTAAAATTGCAGGGCGTTCTGGGTTACTTGGGCGATCGCCTGATCGGTGGCCTTAGGTAGATGGTAATACTTACCCCCCGCTTGCCGTGCCAATTCCTTGCCCATCCCTGTGGAGACAAACTTATTCTCAGTATCAATTACCAAGAGCTTTAGACCCAGGGCTTGAATCTTGGCGGCAATTTCCAGTACCTCGGCTTTGACATCCGGCTTGGTCTGCGGCGGTATGGTTTCCCCAAGGGAACGACTCAAGGGGACATTCCCCCGACCATCGGTGATAGCCACAATCATCACTTGACCAATTTCACCGCTTTGCCGGGCATTCAAGCCCACCCGTACCGCTTGGGTTAGGCCATGGGCAAGGGGAGAGCCACCCCCACAGGGCAGCGTTTCCAGGCGGCGCCGCGCTGCTTCAATGGAGCGAGTGGGGGGTAGGAGCACCTCTGCCTGTTCACCGCGAAAGGGAATGAGAGCCACCATATCACGATTTTGATAGGCTTGGGTCAAAAGGCGGAGGACGGCTCCTTTGGCGGAGTTCATGCGGTTCAGCGCCATCGACCCAGAGG
>NZ_JACOMP010000243.1:0-8164 GCF_014466085.1 Thermosynechococcus sp. OHK43 | reverse complement strand
GGGTGACAGAACAACGGTGAGAGCGCTTTTCCATCGTTTGCAGCAGCGTCTCAATGAGATTGTGGTTGGTCAAGGGGCGATCGCCCAAGGATTAATTGTGGCTCTCCTCGCCGAAGGCCACGTCATCCTTGAGGGGGTGCCGGGCACTGCCAAAACCCTGCTGGTCAAGCTCCTCGCTCGCCTGATTGCAGCGGAATTTCGCCGTATCCAACTCACCCCCGATGTTCTCCCCGCTGATATTCTCGGTACGAGCATTTTTGACTTCAACAGTCGCACATTTCGCCTGCGCAAGGGGCCAATTTTTACCCAAGTACTGCTGGCGGATGAAATTAACCGCACACCGCCCAAAACCCAAGCGGCTCTCCTAGAAGCGATGGAAGAACGGCAGGTGACCCTCGACGGCACTACCCTCGCCCTCCCTGGTTTATTTTGGACAGTGGCCACCCAAAACCCCTTGGAATTTGAGGGAACCTATCCCTTGCCCGAGGCCCAACTGGATCGCTTTCTTGTGAAGCTGGTGGTGTCCTATCCAGAGCCAAACGCTGAACGGCAAATGCTGGAAAATGCCCTTGCAGGCTTTGAAGCCCGCGATCTCGATCAACTCAATTTGGAGCCCTTGATTACCGTAGAGCAAGTTTTGGCAGCACGACAGCAGGTGCGGCAAGTCCATGTGGAGCCGGTGGTGCTAGATTATCTTTTGGCGTTGGTGCAGGCCAGTCGTCAACATCCCGAACTCCTTTTGGGGGCTTCCCCACGGGCGGCAGTGGGCTGGCTACGTGCTACCCAAGCCCAGGCCTGGCTAGCGGATCGCCCCTACGTCACTCCTGAGGATGTGAAGGCGATCGCCATCCCCCTACTGCAACACCGTTTGATCCTCAAGCCCGAGGCCCAGTTAGACGGCACCACGCTGCCCCAAGTGATCCAAAGTATTCTTGCCAAAGTTGCTGTTCCCCGATGAAGGCACCTGCCAGTTACCAGTTTGGTCGCCACCGCCCCCGCTGGGTGCCGACGGTCCGCTTCTATGGCCTGTTGCTGCTGGGGGGAGTCTTGCCGGTGCTGACGAACTTCCTACCGTCGGAGCTATGGCCAATCGCCGATGGGAAGTCGCAGGCAACCTTGCGCTACTGGCCTCTGGGGCTGGGGTTAGTCTTGATGGGGCTCTACGATCTGGTGATTTTCGGCATGTCCCTGTGGGACTACAGCCGCATCGGTCGCTGGCAACTGACCCTCGATCGCGTCTGTGAGTCACGGTTATCCATTGGTCGGCAAAACCCGATTCGCCTCAGGCTACACATCCGTGGTGAGGTCCCCTTGAGTGAGCAGATCTGGGTTGAACTCTACGACTATGTGCCCGCTGAGTTGACGGGGGAAACCCCCTCTTTTGCCGTTGCGGCGCTAGTCCACAGCAGCTTGGAATTGCTCTACCATGTGTTTCCACCGCGACGGGGTGCCTTTCAGTGGCCCGGCCGTGGTGTTCGTTTGCGCAGTTCTTGGGGCTTGGCGTGACGACGTTGGTTTGCACCCCTTGTCACTGAGGCTGAGGTCTATCCTGATTTGATGGCCTTGCGATCGCTCTCAATTCGCCTCAGTTTAGAGTCCAGTGGTAGCCTGCGGCGGCGACGCTACGCCCTGGGAGGCACCGAGTTTGCGGAATTGCGGGAATACTATCTGGGGGATGATCTGCGCCGTATGGAATGGAAAGCTAGTGCTCGCCGGGGATGGCCTCTTGTGCGAGCCATGGAGCCAGAACGGGATCAACCCCTGATCATTCTGCTGGATCGGGGACGCTTGATGACCGCTACTGTGGCGGGTTTGAAACGCTTTGACTGGGGCTTAAACGCGGCATTGGCCTTGGCGCTGACGGGCTTGCGACGGGGTGACAAGGTGGGCTTAGGGATTTTTGATCAGCAATTGCACACCTGGATTGCGCCTCAAGGTGGTGATTCCCATCTGGGGCGGATGCTCACTCAGGTGTATCGCTGTGAACCGGTTTTTGAAGAATCGGATTATGTCGGCACAGTGAGCGCCATTTTGGGACACTATACCCGTCGTGCCCTTGTCGTCGTTCTCACAGAGGTGATTGATGAGGTGGCTTCCCAAGAACTCCTCACGGCCATGGCTCGCCTGACGCCCCGTTTTCTACCCTTCTGTGTTGCTTTGCGCGATCGCCACATTGAAACCCTTGCCCACCGCCCTTTAATGCCACAGCCCTTGGCTCCCGTAGATCAGGTGGCCACCCTTTATGAACAGGCTGTTGCTCTCGATCTGCTGCATCAGCGACAGCGTGCCTTTGCCCATTTGGAGCAAAAAGGGGTTCTCGTGCTTGACGCCCCTGCGGATCAGGTGAGTGAGCAACTGGTGGATCGCTATCTGCTGCTAAAAGCCCGTGGCCAACTCTAGGCTTGGCTCGCCTCGATCACACGGGTCTTCCTTGGCTCCTGCAGCGGCCATAGGGGTGGGCGATCGCCCGTTGGTGTTGCTTGGGGAAAGGGTGTTGAGGTCTGCGTCAGCCCACAAGTTGCCCGCAAACGCGCTTGCAGGAGCTGACTCACCACCTGACGTTGAATAAATGCTTGCTCAATTGCTGGGGGGACTGAACGTTGCAGTTCCATAGCTTGCCTCGAATTCACCGTTGCTCACGGCGACACCGGCTTCCGTGCGCTTCCTACACCCACAGATGATAGCCCTCAGTTTGATCTTAGCGACCATTGCCCGCGCTGGTAAAAACGACTACCAAAATGCAGGGGGCTTGTGGGGATTTGCTGACACTATTGCGAAGAGGATACATTACCCAGACGGGGGCGACTGTCCTTTGTGTTCGCAAAACTCGTAGATCACCTTACCGCCATGAATAACAACATAGAGGGTCACGCCACTGAGAACAAAAGGCATGAGCTGCTCCAGCCAAGGCAGGTGGCAACCGAGGCGAGTGAGAACAACGGCAAGGGCATCGTCCAAGAGGCTAATCAGCAAAGGGAACAACTGCCGCAGCAGAGCAAGAATCTCTGATAAATAGCCATCACTATCCATAAATGTCTTCTCAAATAATTCGACGCAGAAAATAATTTTAAGTACAGCTTAAATACCGTCTGTTTTGCAGGTATGGAACATACATCAATCGAGTCATTATTTACAACATTGTCATTATTTGCAAAGTTATTTACAACCTTTTGTACAAGAGTTGAAACCCGAATCAATACGGTATCAATCAATTATTATCCCCCGATGAAGGATATATCCTAATGTTTAGAAATTTTGAAAAATGCGCTGCCGGCTGTGATGGATTGTGCTAAAACAGCACTCAACTGAGGGATTTTTGGAAACTTTTAAAAACCGTAATACTTCTATTATAAACAACCGCCATGCCCTAGGAAAGATAGCCTTTCTCTAAGGTAGAGAGTACATAAGTAGGCTGTAATCCTGTCAGCAAGCGGTTTTGACTTTTCCAAGCAGGATGAATCCTTGTGCACAGAGCTGTAACTGTAATTAATTGTTACATCAGAATATATTTCAAGGGTCAGTATCTAGGATGGAAGGAGCAACAGCGGCAGGTGCCTATGAAACGGTTCTTGAGCCATCGGTGCTGTTTTGCGATTCTGTTGGCGATCGCCACCGCCACAGGAGTTGATTTCCCGGCATTTGGGCAAAATGAAACCCAACAGTTGCGCGATATTATGCAGCGGTTGGATGCCCTCCAACAGCGCTATAGTGCTGCCGTCAGTGAACTAGACGTGATTCGTAAAACCTCCTTTGGCGGCGATACCCATAATGTTATTGCCCTTACAAATCAAATTGAGCAATTCCAAAAACAGGGGAATTATGGCGCAGCGGTGGCACCCGCGCGGGACTTGGTGGCGATCGCCGAGCGGGTTTTAGGGCCTAATCACCCCACCGTTGCTGCCGCCTTGAACAATCTTGCCGTTACCTACAAGGAACTCGGCAACTTTAGTGAGGCCATTCCCCTTTACCAGCGAAGCTTGGCCATCCGTGAACAAGCCCTTGGCCCAAATCATCCCGATGTTGCCACCAGCCTCAATAACCTCGCCAATCTCTACACCGATCAAGGTAACTACGGCGAGGCGCTGCCCCTCTACCAGCGTGCCCTTAGGATCCGTGAACAAGCCCTTGGCAAGAACCATCCCGATGTGGGCTTGAGTGTCCACAACTTGGCAGTGATGGACCATTTGCAGGGCAGCTTAACCACGGCCTTGCCCCTATACCAGCGCAGTCTCGGCCTCCTTGAACCCGCCTTAGGGGCAGAACATCCCCTTGTGGCAACAGTGTTGAATAACCTTGCCGAACTCTATCGTGCTCAGGGTAATTATGGTGCCGCGCTTCCCCTTTACCAACGCAGTTTGACTATCCGTGAAAAGGTGCTGGGGACAGATCACCCCGATGTTGCTACGAGTCTTAACAACTTGGCTGAACTCTATCGGGTACAGGGGAATTACGGGGCAGCACTTCCCCTCTATCAGCGCAGTATTGCCCTGCGGCAGCGTACCCTCGGTGGCGACCATCCCTACTTGGCTCTGAGTCTTGCCAACTTAGCAAAAGCCTACTGGGCACAGGGGAATATCAATGAAGCCTTAACGGCCCTCAACCGGGCCCTTGAGATTGAAGAGATCAACCTCAGCCGTAACCTAGTGGTTGGTTCCGAGGAGTATAAACGCAACTATCTAGCCACATTTCAAGACTCCACCAATACCGCCATTTCCTTCCATTTGCAGGGGAATCCCCAGAATCCAGCAGTAGCCAACCTCGCGCTGACAACCATTTTGCGCCGTAAAGGTCGATTGTTGGATGTTTTAGCGGCAACGATCAGCCGCCTGCGCAATCAACTGGATGCGGTGGCTCAGCAGCAACTGGATGAATTAATTCGGGTGCGAACACAGATTGCCAGCCTCACCTTTGGGCGCGATCGCCCACCCCTGGCCAGCCAAATGAGCCAACTGCAACAGCGTGCTAACCAACTGGAAGCGCAACTGGTGAGCCAAAATGCCAACTTCCGTTTAGAATTCACCCCCGTAACCCTCAGGGTTGTGCAGCAAGCTATTCCCGCCAATGCCGTGCTGCTGGAGTTTATTGAATATGTGCCCTACAACCCAAAAACCAACCGTTGGGAGGCTCCCCGCTACGCCCTCTATGGGCTGAAGAATAGCGGTACCCCCCAATGGCAAGACTTGGGTACGGTGGCTGATCTGAATACGGTCATTAAAGCGGCGCGACAGCGGATGGCGGATCCAAGATTGCCAGCTACGGTAACGAAGCCCTCTTTGAAGGCGGCCTATGAGCGCCTCTTGGCTCCTTTGGAACCCTTCCTAGCGGGCAGTACCCATCTGCTAGTGGCTCCCGATGGTCAGTTGAACACTCTGTCCTTTGAGGCTCTGGTGGATCGGCAGGATCGCTATCTAGTGCAGTCCTATACGATCACACTGCTCACCTCAGGCCGCGACTTGCTGCGGCTGCAACAGCGGCGCAAACCTGCAAATCCCCCCTTGGTGGTGGGTAATCCCACCTTTAGTCAAGGGAGTGGTCGCGCCCTGGCAGGGGGTCAGCGGGGGGTCAACCCGCGATCGCTGGATTTGCGCAGCCTCACATTTACAGAATTGCCGGGGACGGCCACCGAGGTAAAAACCCTGAGCACCCTGTTGCCCCAAGCTCAAGTGCTCACGGGCAGGGATGCCACCGAAACGGCAATCAAAGAAACCCGAGGCCCCCGTGTGCTTCACCTGGCCACCCATGGATTTTTCTTGGAAAGGCCGTCCGTGTCTCCCCAAGGCCTGCAAAATACCCGTGGTCTGAATGCCTATGTCCCCTTGGGTGGTGAAAATCCCCTTTTGCGTTCTGGTCTGGCGCTGGCGGGTTTCAATCAACGGCAGAGCGGGGTGGATGATGGGGTATTAACGGCTTTTGAAGTCACCGGCCTCAACCTCGATGGCACCGAGTTAGTGGTGATGTCCGCCTGTGATACGGGACGCGGTGATATTCTCAATGGCGATGGTGTCTATGGATTGCGGCGAGGCTTTACCTTGGCGGGGGCACGCACCCAAGTGAGTTCCCTCTGGAAAGTGGACGACACCACAACTCAACAACTCATGGTTATCTTTTATCAACATCTGGCAGCGGGCAAAGGACGTAGTGAAGCCCTCCGCCAAGCTCAGTTGCAGTTAATGAATGACCCCCGCAAGCAAAGTCCCTATTTTTGGGCTGCCTTTGTCAGTAGTGGTGAGTGGCGACCGCTTCCTTAGGGCCGGGGGTAGCTGATAGGGGTTTGTAATTGGATGCCGAGGGGGCGATTGCGATCAATCCAAAGGATTGGCCCTTGCCGCCGCGGGGGTGGCTCTCCCCAGAGCACAGTGACACTGCCGGGGGGCAAAGGTTCAGGGCTAGGCCATTGACTAGTGAGCCAGACAAGGGAATCAAGGGGATACTCAGCAGCGGAGTCGCCGGGGGCGATCGCCGCCAGTGCCCGCAGGACGGTTGGTTGACCGTGGAGCATCCCCGTGACCGGACTCCAAAACTGAACGGGAATTTGCTGTTGCAAACTGTAAAGGTAGAGGCTGGCCGCCGCAATGACCGCCTGCTCAAAGTCTGCCTCGCTCCAGTGGGGACGGGTATCAAGGGCAATAGTCACCGCATTGCCACCGCTAAAGGTATCAAACTCTCGCACCCGCAGTTCTCCATAGCGCGCACTGGTGCGCCAATGCACCAGACGCAAAGGGTCTCCCCAGCGGTAGGGACGCAAGGCCCGGGTGATGCCCTCTTGGGCAATGTGAAGATGATGCTGGCGATCGCGCCACTCCTGGGAAATCTCTTGCCCCAACTGATCTAATAAAGGACACTGTTGCAGTTGCAGAACCTGTGGATAAACCACCACCTGTTGTGGTACAGGAAAGGAACGCTGACACCAAAAGAGGCCCAAGGGGGCGCCGGTGCGCAGCCGAAGCTGTTGCCATTCATAAACGCCCCGACGGGATGGGATAAGCTCGTACTGCCAAGGCAGGGTTTGCTGTGGTAGCAGTTGCTCGATCGCCTGTTGGGGAAATTCGCGCTGAGTAGCTGACCAGAGGCCACGGGGAACCGGGTCAATCACTTGCAGATTGTGGCGAGGCGTTTGGGTGGCGTTGGTGAGCAAGACCGTAAGGCGGAGGCGATCGCCCGCATGCACTGGAGCCACCTTTACACGCTCCAGCACTAATCCCTGCAAATGGCGCGGTGGTAAAATTGCCGCCACCAAGAGCAGACCAAAAATGATCCCCGTAATAACGTAGAGCCAACCTGCCATGGAGTTAATGGCAGCGGCAAAGAAAAACAGATTCATTCCCAGCAGCAGCAGTCCCCCATAGGCGGGGGTCACCCAGCGTTCCTCCAAAAGCTGATTGAGACGACGCAGCTTGGTCATCGCAAATTTGGGTCTTAGAAGCGGTGGGACTCAGCGGGCAATCGGCTAGGAAACAGGTGGATAAGCAGTTGCTGCAAAGCTTGACGAAAGTCCCCCCTCACACAGCCAGGCTCAAACCGCTGCACCAATTCCCCACGATCAAAAAAGAGAAGCGTTGGCAAGCTCGTCAATTGAAAGTGACGACTGAGGGCAAAGTTTTCATCGGCATTGATCCTGAGAATTTGCAACTGTTGGGGTAGCGACTGCTCCAGTTGATCCAGGAGAGGATCAATGAGGTGGCACAGGCTACACCAAGGAGCCCAAAAATGCACGATCACAGGCACAGGGGCACTGCGAATTTGCCGCTGGAATCCTTCGATATTAAATTGCTGAATGCCCTTCACGTTCTTATCTCGTTTTGTCTTGGGATCATGGTAGCAGTCAGCGACAGTTTTGCAGCAGCGATTTGCAGCGATATGATGCCGTAGGATCAAAATAGTTCATAGGATGTCAATTGACCCTCCCAAATGCCTCCTAAACCTTCCCCCAAGTCCAGCCTTTGGCAAAAACTTTTCCCCCTGCTGCTACGGGAAGCGATCGCCATGCTTCAGGGGATCACTCACCTCCTCAGCAAAGCCACGGCGCAACTTAAGGGGATGGCCACACAACAGGCGATCGCCCCAGAACAGCTGAATCCCGAACATTCATGGGTTGGTCGAGGGGCAGCCCTATGGTGGCAGGGCATGGGCTGGGTACAGCGACGGCTGCCGAGTCACCTCCAGG
>NZ_JACOMP010000242.1:0-13297 GCF_014466085.1 Thermosynechococcus sp. OHK43 | reverse complement strand
GTGTTCACCATTGGGGTGGCGCAAGAATTTATTGCGTTTGGGGCGGGAACGGCGGTGGGTGGCGTGCTGGCGATCGCCCCTAAACTCAACCCCGGATGAATTGCCAGCATCACCGGCAGCGTCATACCATAGGCAAAGACTGTGTTGGCGGCACTCAAAAGAGCAAAGCCCACGAGCCGCCGAATGTTATCCACATCACTGGTGGCACGGCTAATGAGATCCCCAGGGGTGTTTTCCGCAAAGTAACTGGGTTCTAAACGCAGGAGATGGTCAAAGAGCCGTTGCTTGAGGTCAAATTCCACCAATCGTCCGGCACCAAAGATCCACAGGCGCGAGGCCATGCGAATCAGCCACATCAAGGAGGCTAAGCCAATCAGCAGCAGGGCATAGAACACCACCCGTTGAAAGTCAAACTTGGTCTGCAACTCATCAACGGCAGTGCCGATCAGTAGGGGCAAATAGGTCCCTAGGAGGTTGACAATGAAAAGCGCTGCAATGCCCCCCCAGATTTTTGTTTGGTGAGGACGCAGATAGGCCAGCAGGCGACGAAAACGGCCAGAGCGGCCAGCTTTAGGAAGAGTAACCATATCCTCAACCTAACAGATATTGCCCCCCTAGGGGGTAGCGCTTTCAAGAAACTGGTTGAGGTCTTCCACAAGACGATTGAGTTCTGCCTCAGTCGTTAAGCGCATGCGCTGATCGCGTACCGTCAAAAGAACTTTAGCAGCGTAGGGGTTTGGCCAGATATTCGGATTACAAAACACTTCAAGAAAGACTTCGCCAACGTGCTGGTATTCCATCGCCGCTTGCGCGGCCAAAGGCGTACCGCTGGCTTTGGCTCTGGCGATCGCCCGCATCCGTTCCATTAAGGCTTGAATCTCTTGGCGTAGAGCCTCTGCCGCTGGGCGCGAAAAGCAAAAACTTACCGAGCCTTCTACCAAGTTAACCCGCATCCACTGCTCGCTCATGGCTCTGGCTGAACACACTTGCTGTCATTTGCTGTCATTATAGAGGGCAGTGTCTCAGTGACAAGGTGGGGGATCTGCTTGGGGAGAATCTACGCTACGCCCGACTAGATATTCATAGCGCAGCAGTTCAAAACTCCGTTCACCGTAGCGATCGCAAATGTGTTCACAGCAACACTGAACCGCAAACTCATCCAGTTCCGCCGGTAGGATGCCGTACAAGTCCTCAAAAACCTCTGGGGTGACGCGGCAAAAGCGGGGGCGATCCTCATAGATACGACAGCGGCGGCTCAGGGGTTCAAAGTGAATACACCAGCCATCGGCACCAATGAGGGATTGGTAGAGGGCAAATTCCGCGTCATTGAGAATGGTGGGCACCTCTGGGCGATCGCTCAAGTCAAGGTAACAGCAGGCCCCACACCCTTGCATACACTGCCACTTTTTCATGCTTTTAGGATAATGCAACGGTTTCTGCGGGCATTGGTGTCTCAGCAGGCACCTCCTCCAGCCAAATTTGATCACTGCGGGGATCCACACGACTGACGCGCACCAGCACACACTCTCCCAACTTGGCCTGCCGTTGAAAGCGCATTGCCAGTTCCACCGCCAAATCCTCCAACAGAACCAGCCCCAGCCCCTCCTCAGGACGCAACCAACGCAGTAAAATGCCCCGCCACACCTCTTCGCGATGCCGCCGCAGATACTCTAAGCACCAATAGCGGTTGGTTTGCCGCTCCACAAGGGAAGACTCCTGAAGGGAAGACACCAGCCCCAGGAGAATTTCATTCAGTTGCTCGGGTGTTAGGGGTGGGGTTTCCCCCCGCAGGTGGGCTTTAATCTGACGGTGTGCCAGCAGATCCGTGTAGCGGCGAATGGGGGAGGTCACTTGGCAGTAGGCATCAAGGCCAAGGCTCGCATGGGGATTGGGTTGGGTACCCATTTCACTGCGGGGCATACAGCGGCGAATGGCACAGTCGCGCACTATTCCAGCGGGTAGTTGCAGCAATTCCTCCTCTGAGGGCAGTTCTGGCGGCGCTTGACTGCGAAAGGGCAGGGGGATGCCCTCACGGGCGCCAAAATGGGCGGCCACTTCACCGGCAAGAATCATCATTTCTGCCACGAGCTGGCGGGCGGGTGAATCATGGAGGGGCGAGATTTCCACCTCTTCACCAGCCACTTTAATGTTTGGTTCAGGGATGTGGATGCGAATCGCTCCCCGTTGCCGTCGCCACTCACTGCGCCGCTGTCCCCATTGGGCGATCGCCAGCAGATCCGCTTCTCCAGTTACCCCTTGCTCCAAAATCATGTCCACATCGTCATAGCTAAGGCGATAGGTGGGACGAATCCAACTGGGGCAAATTTCGTACTCTAAAACCTCGCCACTCTCAGCCAAAAGAATGCCAAAACTCAGGGCGCAACAGGTTTGTCCCGCAACCAAACTCATCGGGCCTGTGGCCAACTCGGTGGGAAACATGGGAATCATCCCCGTCGGCAGATAGACTGTTGTGGCGCGGCGGCGAGCCTCCTGATCTAAAACATCATCCACCATCACCCAGCGGCTGGGATCGGCAATGTGAATCCAGAGCTTTTGGCGATCGCCCAGGACCTCTAGGCTAAGGCCATCGTCAATTTCTTGGGTGCTTTCATCGTCAATCGTATAGACCTTGAGATGGGTGAGATCGCGGCGCAGGGGAGCGTCAATGTCCGTGGGGGGTGAGGTCAGGCGTTCATGGGCCACAGCAAGTACCTTGGCAGAAAATTCAACATCAATTTGACTCCGGCGCAGGAAGAGATTTTCGTGCTCCGACCAAAGGCCGAGATCCACCAGCAGTTGGAATGCCCCTAGGGGTTGAGTAGGACGCTTTAACTCACTGAGGAGATCAATGGCAGCTTGGTGTTGGGCACTGGATTCAATGGCTATAGCATAACGTTCTAACTGTTCCAGGCGCCTGCGATCGCTGGCCGACCACTCCACAGCTTCGCCCCTAAGGGCTTGAGCTAAATGTTCGCGAAAGCTGACTTCCTCCGCCAGGCGTTGGGCTTCCCGCTGGCTTTGATGTTTGAGTTCTGCCACTTGAGCCGCTGGCCGAGGCTCGTAGGTTTCTCCCTTGAGCTTGAAATAGAAGCGATCCTCGCTGAGAAGATAGTAGGCGGCATAGCAGGCCACCGCCGATCGCTCCGAAAAAAGCAGCTCGGCTAAATCCGCCGGTGTAATGGTGCGGTTTTCCTCGCGGATAATTTCCCAAGCCACTTCTAAACTGTCGGCATCCAAGAGGGGCTGCACCTGCTGCCAAAATGTGGGAATCTCTTGGGGGCGAAACCGCTCTTCGGGCACCGTAAATGTGAGTTGGCGCGGATGGATGGTGTGGGCTTGCAGATGCTGATCAATGGCAATCCAATGCTTTTTACCTTCGGGGCGATCGATGACCGCCAAGCGACGCTGGTTATTGACCCGAAATTCAATGAGGGTGCCTTTCTCCACGGCTGCCGTGCTGTACTGTAATCCGACAATTATAAAGTTTATTGCCTCTGACTGAGCAGCAGAGGATAGCCACAGTAGCGTTCCAATAAAACAATAGCCACAATGTCGTCAATGGGGCGGGGGGGCACGCGCAACCCCTTGGGAATGAGCCGTTGCCAACTGCGGGGTGGAAAGAGTTGCCAATAGCGATCGCGGGCCTCTAGGGTACTATTGCGCTCATCCACTGGAATAATTTCCACAGCTAAAGCTGCTTGCAGTTGCTGCTGCCACCGGCGGGAGGTGGTTTGATTGCCTATAATCACCTGTTCAAAGGGGTAGGCTTGGTGCCACTGCTGCACACAGGCGATCGCGCGATCGCTGGCCACCACTTCATGGCGCACCACTTCTTGACCAAGGGCAAGGGCTAGACCGCACTTGTCTTGCCCCGGATCAAACCCCAAAAAATACTTAGTGCGACCCATTTTTATCATTTGCTAGAGTGGAAGGGTTATGGAATTGGGAGCGATCGCCCTGTGAACCTACCCACTGCGACCATCCGTCGTCTGTTGAATTTACCGCAAGTTGCCGCCATTTGGGTGGGTGGCGGTCGCAGTCTCGGTACTGACAACGATGAGGCCTTTTGTGCTGCTTGGCTCGATCCTAAGGAGCAGGTGATACGCAGTATGGGGATCGGTCAGTTTCCACCTACCCCAGAGCAACTGACGCGGCTGTTGGTGCAGGCGATCGAATATCCCCGTCATCCCGAAGCTCAGCCCTGCCGTCCCGACGCCATCATCGTTGATGACCGTGAGTTGCAATTTTTCCTGCGCGGTGTGGTTGCTCCCCTCGACATCCAGGTGGAGTATCAAGCCCAGGTTCCCCCCCTTGATGATTTTTTTGAATTTATGGCGGCGGCAGCAACCAGGGATGATCAAAATGTCAAGGTACTCCCCCGGGAATACGTTCCCCTCTACAAACAGAAAATTGGGGAATTTGCCCAGCTGGATATCTGGCGGCGCCTCAACAGTGTTACCCCCCTTCAACTCCACTGCGATGCTTGGGACTCCCCCACCCTTTTTGCAGTACTGGTGAGCCCCCAGGGGGCCAAGCGTGACTTTGGTTTGATGCTCTACCGAGGGCAGGAGGCACTGCGCAACTTTTGGCAGCAGATTGATCAAGAGTATCCCTACATTGATGAAGAGGACGCTGAACGCCTCGAGGAAACGGTTTTGCGCAACGATTGTTTCTTCTTGAATTTTTCCGAGGTTGATGAGGAGGATTTAGGCAACGATCTCTCTTTCGTCCTTAGGGGGCATGCTTACACCATTGAACTGGGGGTCATCCATCCTTTGGAGGGGATCCGTCACTTCTATGCCCCTGAAGAGGCTGAGATGGTCTATGTGGCGATCGCGGCGCTGATCAAATTCTGGAAAAAGACAAAGAAACAGTTTGAGAAGGAAGAGTACCCTGAACTGAATCTGCGGTTCAAGATTCCTTCACCCTGCCATTTTGCCCTTGGTTATCAGGTGCAAGTGGCAACAGCGCCCCAGATGATACCGGGCATTGATGAGGACACGGAGGACAGCAAATCACAGCGCCAGATTCCCATTGATACCGCAGCGATTCCTGAGGAGGCCTACATTCTCTTCAAGCGGTTTCCTCCTAAGGAGCTAGAGGAATTACAAGCAGCGGTTGCTTACCATCAACGGGGAGAGATTCCCGAGGAGTTTAAGGGCTATCCTGTGTTGACGATTCAAACCAAAAAATCAGCGGCGGCGGCGCTCACCGCCAAAATTGTTGAGGAGGGCGGCATTCACCATCTGACGGTCTTTCCCCTCTCCGGCCCTGAGCAAATCGTCATGCTCCTGGCTCAGACAAACGCCAATCATCTGTGGCTTTTGGATACCTTTGACGCCGCAAGTGGTTCGCTGCTCCTCGACTGGATCAAGGAAGTCAATGACCTTGGGGGCACCTGTGGCCTTGCTGTGGCCTATGGCCTGACGGGCAAAACCCGGATGCAGCCAACCCTCCAGCAAAACGTGGGACTCTTTGAAACCTCCCTTGTGTTTAGTTTTGTGGACACCCAGCGCCCGCCAACCCCTCAGCCCATTGAGATTTCTAAACCCTAGAAAACTGTGAAGTCCCTAAGAATTCTACTGCTGCAGGCACGGGGCGATCGCGCCACCCAGCAAGAGGAACTATCGGAATTTATTCGCTTCAGTGGCCTGGCTGCCGAGCAATTTACAGTCCTCAATGGCTTCGCCTGTGATGACTTTACCCCCGACTGTATTCAAGGCTTTGATGCACTTTTTATTGGCGGCTCCAGTGATGCCACAGTGCTCAAGCCAGACCTCTATCCCTTTGTGCCACCAGCCATGGACTTAATTTTGGCCTGTATTGAGCAGGGGATCCCCGTGCTGGCCTCCTGCTTTGGCTTTCAATTGGCAGTGCAGGCCTTGGGGGGACGGGTAATTGTGGATCGCGCGGCCATGGAAATGGGCACCTACCCTCTGTATCTCACCCCGGCCGGAGTCGCGGATCCCCTGTTTGCTGGCTTTCCCAATCCCTTTTGGGCCATTTCTGGACATCAGGAACGCGCCTTGACCCTGCCCGCGGGAGCAACCTTACTGGCCTACAGCGAGTTGTGTCCCTACCATGCTTTTCGTTTGGAGGGGAAACCCTTCTACGCCTTTCAGTTTCATCCCGAGGTGGACGATCGCGACCTCCTTGCCCGCATTCGTCGCTATTGCGATCGCTATCAACTGAGCACTGCAGACCTGGAAAACCTCAAGCAAACGGCTCGCCCCACCCCCTATGCCAATCAGCTCATCCGCCGCTTTGTTGCAGTGGTGTTGGGGCAGAGAGTTAATTGTGCTTGAATCTCTGCCAGTTGCCCTTCTAGGGTGGTGGCTTGCAGCCAATGGATGCCCGGTTCTGCCCGGAACCATGTCCGCTGTCGTTTGGCAAATTGTTGGGTGTGCTGCACTGTGAGGGCAATAGCCTCCGCGAGTGTAACTTCTCCCCGCAGATATTGGCGCATTTCCCGATAGCCCAAGGTGTCTAGGAGGGGCAAATCCTCCCCGTAGTGCCTTTGCAGTTGCCGAATTTCATCGAGCCAGCCCATGGCTAGCATCTGCTCAGTGCGGGCTTCGATACGGCGGCGCTGCTGTTGGCGATCGCCCCCCGTGAGGGCAAAGTACCAAATCCGGTAGGGAGGCGGTTGGCGCCGTTGCTGCTGGCTGAGGGGCCGCCCAGTGGTGTAATAGACCTCCAAGGCGCGCAGGGTACGCACTTGATCGTGGGCATGGATCCGTTGCGCCGCCACAGGATCCACCTGCTGCAGCCACTGATAGCATTCCTGCTGACCCAGAGCCATGAGTTGGGCCCGTAGATGGGGTTGCGGTGGGACTTGGGGCATGGTTAGCCCTTGGGTAATACTGCGGATATACAATCCTGTCCCCCCCACCAAGAGGGGCGTGATCCCTTGGGCGTGGTAGTGGGCAATCAGGGCTTGAGCCTTGGCTTGGTAAATTG
Source organism: Thermosynechococcus sp. OHK43 (assembly GCF_014466085.1). Taxonomy (NCBI): domain Bacteria; kingdom Bacillati; phylum Cyanobacteriota; class Cyanophyceae; order Acaryochloridales; family Thermosynechococcaceae; genus Thermosynechococcus; species Thermosynechococcus sp. OHK43. The sequence goes on along the minus strand of NZ_JACOMP010000242.1, from coordinate 6,337 downwards.
CTAGGGTCAGCGTATCGCGGGGGTCACAAATATCAATGAGGTGGTGGCGCACCTGCTGTTGCTGGGCTGGGGTGGGCTTGGCTGTGCCAATGTCAAAGCCGCGATAGACCTGGCGGGAATCGGCACTCAAAATGACGCTCTTCAATTGCTGGGCAAGGGCGATCGCCAGCGCCGTTTTGCCCGTAGCCGTTGCCCCCCCAATAACAATTAACCCTGCATCCCCCACTCAAATACAGCCTGAAAATTTCCTAGAATCGCCTATAAGCCTTATGTGCTAAAATTTAGGTCAGATTTGACATTTAGGCAAGTGAAAACGCATTTGCCTCAATTCTATAGCAGTTAGGGAGTTGCCATGACCGCCGAGTATTCCTCTGCCCAGTTGCGGGTGCTCAAAGGCCTTGAACCCGTGCGGACACGACCGGGGATGTACATCGGCAGCACTGGCCCCAAGGGACTTCACCACTTAGTCTATGAAGTCGTGGACAACTCCGTTGATGAGGCCCTGGCCGGTTACTGCTCCACCATTTTAGTCCAGATCAATGCCGATGGCTCCGTCACTGTCACCGACAATGGGCGCGGCATTCCCACGGATATTCACCCCGATACAGGCGTCTCTGGAGTTGAAACCGTGATGACGGTGCTCCATGCGGGGGGCAAGTTTGGCGATGGTGGCTACAAAGTCTCAGGGGGGTTGCATGGGGTGGGTGTCTCTGTGGTGAATGCCCTCTCGGAATGGTTAGAGGTGACAGTGTGGCGCAATGGTTTTGTCCATCATCAGCGCTATGAACGGGGGGTTCCCACGACTCCCCTCGAAAAGACCCCCGATACTGAGGAACGGCGCGGCACCTCAGTGACCTTTTTTCCCGATCGCCAGATTTTCACTGAAACGATTGAATTTGATGCCAAGGTGCTGATGACACGGCTGCGGGAACTCGCCTACCTCAATGCCGGCATTCGCATTGAATTTAAGGATTTGCGTGTTAGCCCCCCCCTGGCTGAAACCTACTGCTATGAAGGCGGCATCCGCGAATATGTCCGCTACATGGTGCAGGAAAAGGAACCGCTGCATCCGGAGATTATTTATATTCAAGGGGAAAAAAACGATGTGCAGGTGGAGGCAGCCCTACAGTGGTGTGCCGATGCCTATAGTGAAAATCTCCTAGGCTTTGCCAATAATATCCGCACCATTGATGGCGGTACCCACATGGAAGGGCTCAAGGCGGTGCTGACGCGGACCCTCAATGCCCTTGGCCGCCAGCGCAACAAACTCAAAGAAAACGATCCCAACCTTGCCGGGGAAAACATTCGCGAGGGCCTCACAGCCATTATTTCGGTAAAGGTGCCCAACCCTGAATTTGAAGGGCAAACAAAAACAAAGCTGGGCAATACAGAAGTGCGCGGCATTGTCGATGCCATTGTTGGCGAAGCCCTCACGGAGTACCTTGACTTTCATCCCAACATCACCGACACGATTTTGGAAAAAGCCATCCAAGCCTTTAATGCGGCTGAAGCAGCGCGGCGGGCACGGGAAATGGTACGGCGCAAGTCGGTGTTGGAGTCTTCAACGCTGCCAGGGAAATTAGCGGATTGCAGTTCACGGGATCCGGCTGTCTCAGAAATTTTCATTGTCGAAGGGGATTCTGCTGGTGGGAGTGCTAAACAGGGGCGCGATCGCCGATTCCAAGCAATTTTGCCGCTGCGGGGCAAGATTCTCAACATTGAAAAAACCGATGATGCCAAAATTTACAAGAATAACGAGGTGCAGTCTTTAATTACTGCCCTTGGTCTGGGCGTGAAGGGGGAGGAATTTGACCCTGCCAAGTTGCGCTATCACAAGATTATTCTCATGACCGATGCTGACGTAGATGGCTCCCATATCCGCACCTTGTTGTTGACCTTTTTCTACCGCTATCAGCAGGAGCTAGTGAACCAAGGGTTTATCTATATTGCTTGCCCACCCCTGTATAAAGTGGAACGGGGCCGCCAGCACTTCTACTGCTATAGCGATCGCGAGCTGCAACAGCAGATTGCCTCCTTCCCGGAAAATGCCAACTACACCATCCAACGCTTTAAGGGTTTAGGGGAAATGATGCCAGAACAATTGTGGGAAACAACGATGAACCCAGAAACCCGCATTCTCAAACGGGTGGAGATTGAAGATGCCGCTGAGGCGGATCGCATTTTTACAATCCTCATGGGCGATCGCGTGGCACCTCGGCGTGAATTTATCGAGACCTATGGCCCACAGTTGGCACTAGAGAACCTCGATATCTAAAGCTAGCCCCCAAAGTAGATGTGCTATAGTAGCTCTAGTCTAGCTGCGACGTTGGTGACTGCCAATATTGTTTTGTGATCTACAATTGCAAAACATTTGGGAATCAACACTGCGGGCGGCAGTAAACTGGTCTTTCAACCAGAAACTTCTAAGTCTGCAGTTGGCATTCCCCCCTAGTTTTTACTAGGTCATAAACTGAGGTAAAACGGCGTCGCGGTTAGACTTTTCCTAACCATGAATTATCGCTATATTCTCTTGTACAAACCCTATCGGGTTCTGTGCCAGTTTCAAGATCAAGAGGGGCGATCAACCCTCAAAGATTACGTTCCTATCCCCGATGTTTATCCCGCTGGCCGCCTAGACTACGACAGTGAGGGGCTAGTTCTCCTCACCAATGATGGTTGGTTGCAACACCGCTTAACGGATCCTCGCTATGGTCATCCGCGCACCTACTGGGTACAGGTGGAAGGTGAGCCCGATACAGCAGCCCTGAGCCAATTAGCAGCGGGGGTAGTGATCCAAGGCTATCGCACCCGACCCGCTCGCGTGGCAGTCCTCGATCAAGACCCCCCCTTGCCGCCACGGCATCCCCCCATTCGCTATCGCCGCCATATCCCCACGCAGTGGCTAAGCCTGACCCTATGGGAGGGGCGCAATCGCCAAGTCCGCCGCATGACGGCTGCGGTAGGATTTCCCACACTGCGTTTGGTACGGGTGGCGATCGCCAACTTGCAATTGGGCGACCTTGCCCCCGGACAATGGCGGGACATTCTGCCTTTAGAACGGCAAGCCCTTTGGCGATCCTGTGGTCGGCGACCTTAGCACTTCTTCATAATCGCGTAAGCCTATATTAAGATGAAGTCATAATTATTAACCTTAACTGCCCTGCAGGGATTGATGAGGTCGTCCCATGGGACAGCCATTTCTGAGCAAAATTGGTCGTCCATGGCTGATCGGGGGGGCGATCGCCATCGGATTAGGGAGCTTACTCCTGAGCTGGAACTATTGGCAGCAGCTTCAGCGAGCCCGTGAGGAACAAGCAATTCAAGCTGCCCTAGCCAACCCTATCAGCGATCGCATTACCGCCCTTGGTCGACTCGAGCCAGAAGGGGAAGTGGTGGCGGTGAGTGCCCCCTCGATGACGGAGCGATTGGGACAGTTGTTGGTACGCGAAGGCGATCGCGTGGTTGCCGGTCAACCCCTTGCCTATTTAGATACCTATCCGGAGCGCAAAGCCGAACGAGACTTGGCGGCCAGTCAATTGCAGGAAGCCCGCCTACGCTATGAGGCTGAAACCCGCTTAGCCCTTGCTCAAATTGCCGAAGCCGAGCGGCGTCGCGATCGCGCCAATGAACCCGCTATTGCCGCCATTGCTGCCCAGCAGGCCACCATTCAACGTATCCAAGCGGAACTCGCAACCGCCAATCGGGAATATCAGCGCTTTGCCCAACTCTTTGCCGATGGGGCAGTGTCGCAACAGGATCTCGACGATCGCACGGTCCGTGTTCGCAGCTTACAGGAAGAACTGCGCAATGCCCAAGCCAACCTCGTTCGCTTACAGGAAGAGCGCCGCACAGAACTGGCCACTGCTAATGCTGCAGTGGACGCTGCCCAAGCGAATCTAGGACGCGTACAAACCCAAGTGCAACTTCTTTCAGCGGAGCGCAATCTAAAGCTGGCGGAAGCCCGCCTGCAGCGGACAATTATTCGGGCACCGCGCAAAGGCCGCATTCTGCGCATTCACACCCGTGCTGGCGAAAACATTAATGAACGGGGCATTCTCGAACTGGGCAATACTGACCAAATGTATGCCGTTGCGGAGGTGTATGAAACCGATGTGCCCCGGGTGCGTGTGGGTCAGCGGGCTGAAATTCGCAGTAGTGCCCTCAGGGCGCCCCTGAGTGGCCGTGTCGCTCAGGTGGGGTTGGTGGTGGCCAAAAATGACGTGACCGATACAGATCCGGCTGCAAAAACAGATGCGCGGGTAGTGGAAGTCAAAATTCGTTTAGATAACAGTGAACCGGTGGCAGGTCTGACCAATATGCAGGTGGAAGTGGCCATTGATCCCCGTTGAGGTGTACCGATGATTTTTGCAATTCCCCTTGCTTGGTTGCAATTGATTCGGGAGCGGATTCGGCTGTTGGTGGCGATCGCCGGTATTGCCTTTGCGGTTGTACTCATGCTGATGCAGTTTGGCTTTCGCGATGCCCTCTTTAAGGCCGCAGTGCGCTTCCACGAGAGCTTAAACACCGATATTGTCCTCATTAGTCCGCAATCCACGGCGCTGATCGCTATGCGCAGCTTTCCGCGGCGGCGGCTCTACCAAGCAGCGGGCTTTGAAGGGGTCGAGTCTGTTTCTCCCCTTTACCTCAGTTTTGGCCTCTGGCGCAATCCCATTAATAAAAGTACTCGCCAACTGATGGTGATTGGTGTGGATCCGATGGCCGTCTCCATTGCCGTCTCCGATACCCCCCACTGGCAGGATGCCATTAAGCTCGCGGATCACGTTCTTTTTGATGCTCAATCCCGCGCTGAGTTTGGGCCAATTCCTGAGCTATACCGCCAAGGGGAGCAGGTGACAACCGAAGTCTCTGGCCGCAAAATTACCGTGGCAGGCTTATTTCGCATGGGAGCCAACTTTGGTGCCGATGGTAACTTGCTCACTAGCGATTTGAACTTTTTGCGGCTGTTCCCGGAACGCAATCCTGGCCTAATTGATGTGGGGCTCGTGCGGGTGCGGCCGGGGGTAAATACAAAGGCCCTGGCACGGCGGATGAATGCTGCCCTTGGGAATGATGTGCTAGTGCTGACCCACGAGGAGTTTGCTGAATTCGAGCGCAGCTACTGGGAAAAGAGTACCTCCATTGGCTTTATTTTCTCCCTCGGTGCCCTGATGGGATTTATCGTTGGCTCTGTCATTGTCTATCAAATTCTCTACACCGATGTTACGGATCACTTAGCAGAGTATGCCACCCTCAAGGCAATGGGCTATCGCGATGTCTTCTTCTATGGCGTGGTGATGCAGGAGTCCCTCATTCTCTCCTGTATGGGCTATGTGCCCGGCTTTATTGTTTCGTTTTTACTGTATATCGTTATTGCCAATGCCACCTCTCTGCCAGTTTGGATGACCGTAGAACGCGCCAGTTTGGTCTTTACACTGACGGTGTTAATGTGTACCCTTTCGGGGGCGATCGCTATGCGGCGGATTCAAGCAGCTGATCCTGCCGATATTTTCTAGGATGGTGTTATGGAGCCAGTGATCCACATTCAAGGCCTCAATCACTATTTTGGTCAGGGGCAACTGCGCAAGCAAATTCTCTTTGATCTGCATGCTCGGATTGAGGCGGGCGAAATTGTGATCATGACGGGGCCTTCGGGATCAGGCAAAACAACACTTTTAACGCTGATTGGTGCCCTACGCTCGGCTCAGGAAGGCAGTCTGCGGGTGCTTGGTCAGGAACTACGGCATGCCACCAAAGAGCAGCAAATTCAAATCCGGCGACAAACGGGCTATATCTTCCAAGGCCACAATCTTCTCCATGCCTTGACGGCTCGCCAAAATGTGCAGATGGCGCTGGATTTGCAACCCCACCTCAGTCAACGGGAAGTGCGCGAGCGGGTGGATGCAATGCTCTGTGCCGTTGGTCTAGGAGAACGGCTAGACTATTATCCCCATGAACTTTCCGGAGGGCAAAAGCAGCGGGTAGCGATCGCCCGCGCTCTAGTGGGACATCCAAAAATTGTGCTTGCCGATGAACCGACGGCTGCCCTCGATAAAAAATCCGGTCGCGATGTAGTGGAAATTATGCGCACCCTTGCCCGTGAACAGGGATGCACCATTTTAATCGTAACCCACGATAACCGTATTCTCGATGTTGCCGATCGCATTATTCACATGGAAGATGGCCACCTCTCAGAGACCAGCCTTGGGATTTCTGCCTAAGAACGCCATCCCAGGGCAGGCTGCACCGGTGAAACTCGCCGATTATCCTTTAGGTTCCCAACAGAGAGCGCCCATTGCCCTTCATAGACCCAAAGGCAAACCGCAAGCTGGCGGACCCT
>NZ_JACOMP010000241.1:0-17049 GCF_014466085.1 Thermosynechococcus sp. OHK43 | reverse complement strand
CGCTATGTGCGCAAAGCCCGCCGCGTGAGTGGTTCCACCGGACAAACCCTCCTGCAGTTGTTGGAAATGCGGCTAGACAACACCGTTTTCCGCCTTGGAATGGCACCCACGATTCCAGCAGCTCGCCAATTGGTGAATCATGGCCATATTCTGGTCAATGGTCGCACTGTTTCTATTCCTAGCTATCAGTGCCGTCCCGGGGATGTGATTACTGTCCGCGATAACGAGCGATCGCGCCGTCTGGTGGAAACCAACCTTCAAAATCCCGGGCTTGCCAATCTCCCCAGCCACTTGGAACTCGATAAAAGTACCCTCACCGGCAGAGTCACCGGTATCGTTGAGCGCCAATGGGTTGCTCTCGAAGTGAATGAACTCCTCGTGGTTGAGTACTACTCCCGCAAAGTTTAGAGTATCGCCGCCTTTCCTATGGCAGAAGCCTATCTTCTGGAAAAACTCCGCACTGTCGAGCAAACCTTTACGGAACTTACCCGTCGCTTGGCGGATCCGGATGTGGCAGTCAATCCAACCGAATTTCAGAAGATAGCCCGCTCCCGTGCTGCCCTAGAGGAGACGGTAAACGCCTACCAGGAATGGCAAAGGTTGAATCAGCAACTGCTGGACGCACGTCAGCTTCTCAAGGAAGCCATCAATGAGCCTGAGCTGCGGCAAATGGCTGAGGAAGAAGTGGCGGATCTCAGTCACCGCATTGCCAAACTCGAGGAACGCCTGAAAATTCTGCTGCTGCCCCGTGATCCCAATGATGAGAAAAACATTATGCTGGAAATTCGGGCAGGTGCAGGGGGTGATGAAGCAGGGATTTGGGCCGGCGATTTGGTACGGATGTACTCCCGCTATGCCAAAACCCAAGGTTGGCAAGTGACCCTCGTGAGTGAATCCCTCGCTGAAATGGGCGGCTTCAAAGAAGCCATCCTTGAAATCAAGGGCGATCGCGTCTATAGCAAGCTGAAGTATGAATCGGGTGTCCACCGGGTACAGCGGGTACCAGCAACAGAAGCTGGCGGCAGAATTCATACCTCCACTGCCACCGTCGCTGTAATGCCTGAGGTGGATGAGGTGGAGGTCGAAATTGATCCAAAGGACATTGAACTCACCACCGCCCGATCTGGCGGAGCCGGCGGCCAAAACGTCAATAAGGTGGAAACCGCTGTTGATTTATACCACAAGCCAACGGGAATTCGTATTTTCTGCACCGAAGAGCGGAGTCAACTGAAAAACAAAGAGCGAGCGTTCCAGATTCTCCGTGCCAAACTCTACGAAATAAAGCTGCGGGAACAACAGGAAGCCATTACTTCCATGCGCCGCTCTCAGGTGGGCACTGGCGATCGCTCCGAAAAAATCCGTACCTACAACTACAAAGATGACCGCGTGACCGATCACCGTCTGGGACAAAACTTTAGCCTCAGCAGTGTCCTAGAGGGGGATTTGGAACCGATTATCCAAGCCTGCATCAGCCGTGATCAGCAGGAACAACTGGCGCAACTTGCTGCCGAACAAGCCTAGGAGGATCAAATGACCAAATTTGTGGCTTGGGGATGCTACTGTGAAGATGTCCGCGAACGGCGTGCCCCCCATCGCCAGGCACACCTCGATGGCCTTGCAGCTCAAAAAGACCAAGGGCTGCTCATCACCATTGGCCCTACCAAAGACCTGCGCTACTTTTTTGCTATTTATGAGGCGGATAGTGAAGAGACCGTGCGCCAACTAATTGAAAACGACCCCTACTGGCAGCATCAGGTGTGGACAGACTACAGTATTCATGAGTGGATCCAAGCCCTCTAAGGGCGAGGGCGGATCCGAAACTCACCTAGGGCGCAAGGGCATTGCCCCGCATCAGGCTCCCAATCGTTTTTGCCGTAATTTTCAACTGCACTAAGGGATTAGCGGGCACAACAGTCTTATAGAGGTAGCTATCGAAGGTGAGCTTTTGCACATCAAGATCACTACACATCTCCACAAAAGCCTCACGGGTGGCATCGGAGCGATAAAAGACCCGCTGCAGCAGATCCAAAACAAGATAGGTCATGCCGTAGGCTTTGTCCCAGCGCTTCAGGTAGAGCTTGAGATCGGCTTCGGTAGGGATACGGCGACCGCTGTTGGAGGTCTCGACAATCGTTTCAGCACACAGGCGGGCTGACTTGGCGGCAAAGTAAATGCCTTCTCCGGAGGACTTGGTCACGGTACCCGCCGCATCGCCCACAAGGGCCACGCGGCCGACCACTCGCCGAGGTCGAGGATGCTCAGGAATGGGGTGGGCTTCCACTTTAATAATTTGCCCCCCCTCCAGTTTGGCGGCAGCGCGGTGGCGGATTCCTGCTTGCAATTCCCGAATACGGTCTTTATTGACCTTCATGGTGCCCGTACCCACGGCTACATGGTCATATTTCGGGAAAACCCACGCATAAAAGTCAGGGGACACGTCATCCCCCACGTACATTTCTGCTAACTCGTTGTAGTAGGCCATTTTGTCCTCAGGCAGGCGAATCCGCTCCTGGTAGGCAATGGCGTAGTTGTAATCGCCGGCATCAATTTCCTTGGCAATGCGAGAATTTGCGCCATCGGCACCAATCACCACATCCACTTCGAGGGTCTGAACTGCGCCATCCTCTTGGACATAGTGGAGGGTGTAGGGCTGATCGCTGGTGATGGGCTGCTCTAGCTTAAAGACAGTGCCATTGATCAAGTTGGCGCCCAAAGCCGCTGCCCGATTGCGCATAAAGCTATCGAGGACTTCGCGGCGGCACATACCGATATACTCGTGCTCCTTGAGGGTATGGCCAATGTTCACCTCAATGTTGGAGGGGGATATCATTTTCATTTTGCGCACGCGGCGGTCAATGATTTCCGGGGGTAAGTCAAATTCACTGACCATGCACAGGGGGATCGCACCGCCACAGGGCTTGGCATTGTCTAATTTACGTTCAAAGAGATAGGTTTGGATTCCGGCTTTGGCTAAGGTTTCGGCGGCTGAGGAACCCGCTGGACCACCACCGACTACTGCTACCCGAAGTGACAACGGACGACTCCCAAATTTTGGCTAACAAACAACAGTTTGGATACTATCACGGGAATTTTTTGTCTTCAAGGATTTAATCCCGAAAAGCCGCATCTGTAACAGTTTTCAACATTTGGTTATCCTTAGTGATCTGCTAGGATAGATCCATCTATTAGCTAATAATTGATCCAACCTGGGGACTGGAGCGGAAGTGACCCAATTTGTCTCTCGCGGTCGAGAATGGTATCATTTGCGAGGTTGTAAAATTTACGCCATTTCCCAGAGAGGTTAAGGTAGGGCATTCACATGGCATCGTCTCCTGTTGCGCCCGTTGTTTTGGTGATTTTGGATGGCTGGGGCTATCGCGAAGACACCTACGGTAATGCGATCGCCAGCGCCAATACCCCTGTGATGGACAGTTTGTGGGAAGCCTATCCCCACACATTGATTTACACGTCTGGGAAGGCGGTGGGACTCCCCAAGGGACAAATGGGTAACTCCGAGGTGGGGCACTTAAATATCGGTGCCGGTCGCATTGTTCCCCAAGAATTGGTACGCATTTCCGATGCTGTCGAAGATGGCAGCTTCTTTAGCAATCCGGTCCTTGTGCATCTGTGTCAAACCGTGAAGGAACGCAACGGTAAGCTGCATTTTATCGGTCTGTGTTCTGCTGGGGGGGTGCATTCCCACATTGAGCATCTTTACGGCTTGGTGGAACTAGCCAAACGCCACGGGTTGCCCGCCTGTATCCATGCTATTACCGATGGTCGTGATACGCCCCCCCGTGATGCCGCAGGGGTCCTTGAGGAATTGGAGCAGCGCCTGAAAACCGCCGGCTGCGGACGAATTGTGACGGTAAGTGGTCGCTACTATGCCATGGATCGCGATCGCCGCTGGGACCGCACCGAGGCGGCCTACCGCGTTATGACCAGCAATGAGCATATTCAACCCCTCCGGGCAGTGGATGTGGCCCGTAGGGCCTACGCGCAGGATATTGGCGATGAATTCATTGGGCCCACACGCATTGCTGAAGGAGCCGTTGAACCTGGCGATGGGGTGGTGTTTTTCAACTTCCGTCCCGATCGCGCTCGCCAGCTGACCCAAGCCTTTATTGATCCTGACTTCAGCGGTTTTGAACGGACGCTGATTACGCCCCTTGAGTTTGTCACCTTTACCCAGTACGACGCTAGCTTTAACTGTGGGGTTGCTTTCCCGCCGCAAAATCTCAGCCACATCCTCGGAGAAGTTATTGCTGAGCACGGCCTGAAGCAACTGCGGGCAGCCGAAACAGAAAAATATGCCCACGTCACTTACTTCTTCAACGGTGGCCTTGAGGAACCCTTTCCCGGCGAAGATCGCATTCTCATCCCCAGTCCCCTGGTGGCCACCTATGATCAAGCCCCAGCCATGTCTGCCCTGGCTGTAACCGAATCCGTCAAGAAGGCCATTGAGAAGCAGGAGTATGCCCTAATTGTAGTTAACTTTGCCAACCCCGATATGGTGGGGCACACGGGGCAGTTGGCGGCGACGATTCAAGCCATTGAAACCGTGGATCGCTGTGTGGGGATCTTGGTGGAAGCGGCCACAAAAGTGGGGGGAACTCTGCTCATCACTGCAGATCACGGCAACGCCGAATACATGATTGATGAGGACGGCAACCCCTGGACGGCTCACACCACCAACCCGGTTCCCTTCATTTTAGTGGAAGGGGAGAAACGCAAAGTTCCTGGCCATGGTGGCAATGTGATCCTTCGGGAAGATGGCTGTCTGGCGGATATTGCCCCTACGATTCTTGAAATTCTGGAGCTGCCCCAACCCCCCGAAATGACGGGGCGATCGCTAATTGTCAGTGCACCCTATGAAACGCGCCTAAATCGCACCCCTGTTTCCCTCAAGATCTAAAGCCTTCTCAAGGGCGACGGCACAAAATTTTAAGAAATCTTAAAATGGGAATAGTGCTTGTCGTATTTTTATGGCCTCATTTCGCTCCATTCTGGGTTACTATCGCGCCTATCGGGGGATAGCGATCGCCAGCATTACCGCAGCCAGTCTGTGCGAGATGGTGGATTTGCTGGTGCCCTATGCCATTGGTCAAATTCTCAACCTGCTCTCCCAACAACCCCTTGACCCGCCAGTGGTGGCGATCGCCCATAGACTCCAAACATGGACAGGCTGGAGCGATACCTTTAGTGCTCATCTCGCCGTTCTCGGCAGTATTGTTTTTTTGGCCACTGTGGTGCGTGCCCCGATTCAACCGTGGCTAGGGGTATGGTTCCACTGGTGGATTGCCTTGGCTGCCCGTCGCGACCACGCTCGCAAAGCAATCGAGAAAATCCTGACCCTTCCCCTAGAATTCTTTGAGGAAAATAATCCTGGCCGCATTGCCAACCGTGTTAGTAAAGGGATTTCCAACCATACGTGGAGCTACCCGGAAATTGCCGGTCAACTCATTCCCAAACTTGTACGGGTCCTGGGGATTGGTGTTATTGTTTGGTGGTTGGATTGGCCAATCGCCCTTGGGCTCTTGATCTCCTTTACAGTCATCTTGTTGCTGACCCTGCGCACCCTAAGGCGCATTATTCAAAAGGAAGAAATCCTCGACAGCCACATCGAAAGCACGGAAAGCCGCACCTCAGAGATCATCACCAATATCAAAACCGTCAAGGCCTTTGCCACTGAAGCCCGTGAACTGGCTCGCCAGAAGCAGCGGCTGGATCGCGAGTTCAAGATGGTGATTGACCGCATCCATCGCGGCTACATGCATCTAATCACTTGGCAGGGAGCGGTGGTGCAGTTTTGCCTTTTTAGTGTGTTGGGGTTTTCCCTAGCAGCGACCATCGCTGGACGGGTCTCCATTGGCCACTTTATTACAATTTACACCCTTGCCAGTATGGCCTATGCCGAAATTACGCCCCTCTCGCAGGTGTCTGAGGTGTTTGCGCGGCGCTATGCCTCAATTTTACGCTTCCATGAATTTATGGAATTGCCCGCCGGTCGCGATGCCATTGATCTTGAGCAACAGGAAATTCCTAGCCTGCAGTTTTCTGGCAAGGTGGATTTTCAGCATGTTTGGTTTGGCTACACACCAGGGCGTCCCATTCTGCGGGATATTAACTTACTCATTGAACCCTGCCAAACGGTGGCCCTAGTGGGGCGATCGGGGTCGGGGAAATCCACCCTAATCAAGCTCCTCTTTCGTTACTTCCAGCCGGATCAGGGGCAAATTCTCATTGATGGCCAAGATATTCAAACCCTCGATGTGCGCGCCTATCGCCGCCGGCTGGCTATTGTCCACCAAGAAGTCGATGTCTTTAATGGCACCCTCTGGGATAACCTGACCTATGCTAACCCCGAGGTCAGTGCCGACGCGGTCTATGAGGCCTGTGCCATTGCGCGGGTGGATGAATTTGTGCAGCAGTTGCCCTTGGGCTATCGCACGATTGTTGGTGAACGGGGGTTGCGGCTTTCGGGGGGACAGCGGCAGCGCTTAGGGATTGCCCGTGCCCTCTTGGCGGATCCTGATGTGCTGATTTTTGATGAGGCAACCTCAAGTTTGGATTACGAATCAGAGCGGGAAATTCAGCTAGCCCTACGCGCCATTACGGGTACTCGCACCATGATTGTGATTGCCCACCGCCTGAGTACAGTGCGGGATGCCCATCAGATTGTGGTGCTGGATCAGGGCACGATCCGTGAGCAGGGCGATCATGACACCCTCCTTGCCCAAGGGGGATTGTATGCCCATCTCTATTCGATTCAGCGCGATCGCCCCCCCGTTGCTGCAACTAACTGAGATTTATCCCCAAGAAGCGATCCAAGAGCCGATACCGCCAAAAGCTGCGCAAAAGAATCACCCAGAGTAGGACAATTAGCACAATGAGTGCCCACAATGACCAGGAGAGGGGTTCTAGCTCCGCCACCGATCGCAGGGTGGGCGATGTGCTAATGATGACAAAGCCAGCCAGTAGGATAACTACAACTGCAACATACCGCCAGTTGCCCACTAAGGGAGCACCGCCGACCCATACGGGATGGGGAGGTTTTAGGAAAAGCACTAAACAGAGGGAGGCCAAGATCAGGCTCGTCACCAAGGCCGTGCGCGCGATCGCCACACTGTGGCCCAATTCCGAGAGCACCTCGCGATCATTCACCAGGGCTGGATCAAACCGTCCTTGGAGCAATTCCACAAGGGGTGTCAGTTCCCGTGCTAAAACCCCTAAGTACATGAAAATGGCTAACAGCGCCAGGCTCAGGGTGGCGGGGATGACAAAGTGCAGCAATGAACGAATCAAGGAGCGATGGGGACGGGGCCCCGGCACTGCCCAAAAAGCCACCGCCAGTGTGGGTAAACCCACTCCCCACAGCGTTAGCAGGCTGTTGTGCTTAATCAGCAGCGGAAAGGCGCGCCCTGCCATAACAGTGACAAGGCACAGTAAACTAAAGCTAAAGACCCGTACCAAAAAGAGCTTGCTGACATCTTGAATACCGTTGTAGATGCGCTGCCCTTCGCGAAAGGCTGCTGGTAAGGCTGCAAAGGAATCCGCAAGCAGCACAATATCAGCCACATTGCGGGTAATGGCACTGCCACTTTCCATAGCGATTCCCACATTAGCTTGCTTCAGGGATAGGACATCATTCACACCATCACCAATCATTGCCACCTGATGCCCGAGGGCACGCAAGCGAGTGACGAGTTTAGCCTTTTGCTCTGGTGTAATGCGACCAAAAACCGTGGCTTTCTCAGCCATTTGATCAAAGCTGGAATCATCCATAGCGGCCAGTTCTGCCCCGGAGATGGCGATCGCCCCCCCATCGAGGCCAACTTGCTTGCCAAGGGCAACAACGGTTTCCGGATGATCCCCGGAGATAATTTTGACTTGAATTCCAGCTTGCTGAAAACGCGCTAGAACCTCACGGCATTGGGGTCGCAGGCGATCGCCCACCCAAATCACTGCCAAGGGTTCCAACTCTGAGGGCAACAGAGGCGTTTCCTGCCGCTCATCCCAAGTGGGATCACTGCCACTGCGGGCAAAGAGGAGCACCCGCAATCCCTGCTGTCGCCCTCGCTGGAGCAGCTCAACCACCCTAGGGGAGAGGTCCTCACTTTTGAAGAGGACATCCGGTGCCCCCAAAATAAACGTTTCCGAGTCGTGCCAGGCCACTGCACTCCACTTGTAGGTGGAGGAAAAGGGAATTTCGAGGCGCATCGGTTGGGGCGTTCCCGCAAAAGCTTCCGTTAGGGCAACAATGGTACGGTTGGGACTGCTGACACTGGCCGCAAACTTCCCCAGGGTTGCTGCCGTTTGCTCCTTCGCTTCGCTGAGAGGGTACCAGCTATGGAGTTCAAGGGCATTGGCCGTTAGGGTTCCCGTTTTATCAAGGCAGAGAATATCCACCCCACTGAGGGACTCAATGGCATTCACCTGCTGCACCAAGACGTTGGCACGGGAAATGCGCAGCGCCCCCAGGGCATAGGTGAGGGTAATCGTAAGGTACAGGCCCACAGGGACAAGGCCCGCAATTACGGCTGCGGTTTGCACGCTCATTTGTAGAGTGGTCAGGCGCACCAAGAGCGAGAATAGAACCAATAGCCACAGGAAAACCGCCAGGGCAAGAATCACGCGGATAATCAGGTTAATTTCCTGCTGAAGGGGTGTGAGTTTATGGTGGTGGGTTTTGGCGGCAGCAGTCAGTTGATGGGCAGTGCTCTTTTCCCCCACCTGCTCGGCAACATAGGCAGCGGCACCGCGCACACAAAAGCTGCCGGAATAGAGGCGATCGCCCGCCCGCTTGGGAACGAGATCCGACTCCCCTGTGAGCAATGACTCATCTACTTGAATCTGTCCATCGCCAACCACCCTACCATCAGCAACGATTTGATCCCCAGGCGTCAACAGGAGAATATCCCCTTCTACGACCTCTGCAGGATCGATAATCACCTCTTGGCGATCGCGCAGCACCTTAACGCGGGGTCGGCTTAAAAGGCTAATGGCATCCAGTTGGCGTTTGGCGCGAATTTCTTGAATGATACTGATGATGGCATTGAGAAACACAACAACGACGATCGCCACCACATCCCCTGGGCGACCTAAAAAGATCAAGATAAGGCTAATAAAAGCAAAAACCCCATTGATAAACGTGAAGAGGTTTTCCCGCAAAATCTCGCCATAGGTGCGATTGCTTTCACTCACCTGACGGTTAATGCGGCCCCTGGCTTGCCGCTCCGCTACTTCCGCTGTAGTAAGACCGATTAATGGGGTTGTCATATTTCAGGTTTCCGCTGACTTCACCACCAATACCGAACAGGGGGCATCGGCA
The DNA here is from genome assembly GCF_014466085.1 of Thermosynechococcus sp. OHK43. Taxonomy (NCBI): domain Bacteria; kingdom Bacillati; phylum Cyanobacteriota; class Cyanophyceae; order Acaryochloridales; family Thermosynechococcaceae; genus Thermosynechococcus; species Thermosynechococcus sp. OHK43. Next base: position 7,718 of record NZ_JACOMP010000241.1, on the reverse strand, counting down.
AGGACGGCACTACTGACGGAGCCCTGCACCACGCGCTCCACGCCGGTGAGGCCACGATTGCCCAGCACAATCAAGTCAGCACGGTAGATATTTGCAAGGCGTAAAATTTCCTCTACGGGGTCACCGCTAACAATTTCAATTTCTGAATCACAGGGAAGCTGGCGTTGAAACCGTTGTAAATGCTGCTCAATACTGCGGTAGGTTCCCATTTGGGGATGCAAGGAGGGGCGATCAGCGCTGACCCCAAACCCCGACTCCACCGGTGAAATCACATGACTGAGAATCACTTGGGCATCTGGGTCTAAGTTTAACTGTGCCACCGCCGCCATCACCCGTGCCGATAACTCACTGGTATCGAGGGCAACTAAAATTGTTTTGAACATGCCTGTGACTCTGTACTTGCAATCTCCTAGTCTGCCACAAGAGCGTGAGTAGCAATCAAACTCCCCTTCTGGCTACTTTCTTGCGCTGATGATTAACCACACCTATCGATTCGTTTTCCTGAAAACTCGTAAAACTGCTGGCGTCAGTAAATTGCCCTCTGCCAGTTTTGTGGTAGTGAGGTATCATTACACCGATTTGCTGCCAGGATGAGTACATTCATCCTCAATTGGGTTATCCGTGGCCGCGCAATTTTTCTGCTCCTTTGGTTAACTGTTCGCTATCAGGCTGGCTCGCTCTCTTTTATCAAGGGGTTAAGGCAAGCTTAATAGCCACTTCACGGCTGCCCAAGTTAGGTTTTGCTTTGAATGTAATCCCCTTGATAAGGCAATTCGTCAGTCTGGGGCATTGATACCATCGGCGATGAAATCCCTGTGGACTTTGTTGACCGGTATGAGGGCTTGAATGAAAACTTGGCACTCATCTGTGAAAAACTGGGACTGCTAGCCCCCTGAAAGTTGCCAAAGGGGGGATAGCGTAAAAACTACGACCACCATAGTCAAGTGCTCAATCAAAGCGCCTGCAAACAGGGGAAGGAATTGCAAAGGAATTGAAGCAGTATGCCCGGAAGGAGATTGCTGCTTTTGGCTACTATTGGGAAAGCATTAGCTAAGTAAAAGTACTCAATAATAGTGTCAAGATTTGTTACAAAGGTTACTGGAGATCATAAGACTTGTAGAGAATCCCCATGAAATGCTGACATTTTCTCGCATTCCCGAGGGGATCGCAGTAGCGTGAGGATCAGTACAGAACAGTATGTGCATGGGTTGTGATGGTGTCGGGCTGTTATAAAACAGAAGTCCTGATGACTACACCAAGGAAGTGTTCTGTAAAGCGTGCAAACCCTATCCAAGAGTGCCTATGAAAGTTGGGGTCGTTAAGGAACGCGAAGTGGGGGAACAACGGGTTGCCCTGATTCCCGAAGTTGTTGCCAAGCTAGTGCAGCAGGGGTATCACCTCTGTGTGGAGTCCGGTGCAGGGGATATGGCTCACTTTAGCGATGATGACTACCGTGCCGCAGGTGCAGAAATTGCTTACTCCATTGAAGAGATTTGGGGCGGTGTCGATGTCCTGCTTAAGGTTGCGCCGCTGCGCGATCGCGAGGTGGAGTGGATTCGCCCCGGCACCACCCTCATTAGTTTTCTCAATCCCCTAGGGAATCCGTGGCAGATGCAACACTTGGCAGAGCGGCACATTACTGCCTTTGCCCTCGAGTGTATTCCCCGCACCAGTCGGGCCCAGACTATGGATGCCCTCTCTTCCCAAGCGGCAGTGGCGGGCTATGGGGCGGTGTTATTGGCGGCTTCCCATTTGCCGCGCTTTTTCCCCATGCTGACGACAGCCGCGGGTACGATTCCCCCCGCCAAGGTGTTTGTGATTGGGGCAGGGGTGGCTGGCTTGCAGGCGATCGCGACCGCCCGACGTTTAGGCGCGGTTGTTGAAGCCTTTGATATTCGCCCTGCGGTCAAGGAAGAGGTGCAAAGTCTCGGTGCCAAATTTGTTGAAGTCAACCTTGAGGAGGACACGGGAGCGGCCGGCGGCTATGCCAAAGAGGTTTCTGAGGCCGCAAAGCACAAAACCCAAGAGGCGATCGCTGCCCATGTCCACAGTGCCGATGTGGTCATTACCACGGCCCAAGTTCCCGGTAAACCGGCTCCCCTGTTAGTTACAGAACGTATGGTGGCCAGCATGAAACCGGGTTCAGTCATTGTGGATTTAGCCGCTGAACAGGGGGGCAACTGTGCCTGCACAGAACCGGGGCGCTCCATTTGTCATCAGCGGGTTACCATTATTGGCCCGATTAATCTGCCCGCCACCATGGCGGTGCATGCCAGTCAAATGTATGCCAAAAACATTTCAACGCTCCTGAAGTACCTTGCTCCCCAGGGGGAATTGGTGTTGAACTTTGGCGATGACATTGTGGATGCCGCCTGTGTCACCCATGAAGGGCAGGTCCGCAACCCACGGGTGCTGCAACTGCTGCATCCTGCTCAAACCTTGGCACCAATGCTTTAGTTCTTTTCTCAGGGGGTTAGTTCAATGACAGAACCTGTACTTGTGGGTCTAATGATTTTTGTCCTGGCCAGTTTCATTGGCTTTGAGGTGATTAACAAAGTCCCACCCACGCTGCATACTCCCCTCATGTCTGGCTCCAATGCCATTTCTGGGATTGCTGTGATTGGTGCCCTGCTGATGGCGGGGAGTGGACACACCACTTTAACAGTGGTCTTGGGATTCATTGCGACGGTGCTAGCCACAATTAATGTGGTGGGCGGTTTTTTGGTTACGGATCGCATGTTGCAGATGTTTAAGCGGTAGGAACCATGGATTGGCTAACACGCATTGAAGAATTGAGCTATCTGGGGGCTGCGGCGCTCTTTATCTTTGGTTTAAAAAAGTTGGGCTCGCCAGCGACGGCACGTCAAGGAAATCGCCTTGCCGCCTTGGGGATGTTGATTGCGATTGTGGTCACGCTCCTCGATCGCCAGATTATGAGCTACACGGGTGTCCTAGCGGCCATTGGCCTCGGCAGTGTCATTGGCGCGATCGCTGCCTACAAAGTGGAAATGACGGCCATGCCCCAGATGGTGGGGTTACTCAATGGCTTAGGAGGGGCGGCCTCTGCCCTGGTGGGCATTGGTGAATTTTGCCGCACTGTGGCCATGGGTGAACCACTGACCCCCAGCACACTTATCACCATTATTTTGGGGGTGCTCATTGGCGGGGTCACCCTCACTGGTAGCCTTGTTGCCTTTGGTAAACTTCAGGGACTGATTTCAGGAACCCCGATCATTTTTCCGATGCAGCAGGTCATTAACCTCGGCTTGCTGGTGGCTTTCTTGGTTGCCAGTGGCTGGGTGGGGTTGCATCCGAGTCAGCTGCCGATGTTCTGGGGCTTGGTGGCGATCGCCAGCATTTTGGGGGTGCTCTTTGTCCTGCCCATTGGTGGTGCCGATATGCCAGTGGTGATTTCCCTCTTGAACTCTCTCTCAGGGCTGGCTGCCAGTGCCGCTGGCTTTATCGTTGGCAACAGTATGTTGATTATTGCGGGTGCCTTGGTGGGGGCTTCAGGGCTGATTTTAACGCAGATTATGTGCAAAGCCATGAATCGCTCCTTGGCCAATGTCCTCTTCGGTGGTTTTGGCAGTACGACGACCGGTAACGCGGCGGTGGCGGCTCACGCCACGGCGAAGTCAGTGCGCACCATTGACCCTGAAGAAAGTGCAATGATGCTCGGCTATGCCAAGTCGGTGGTCATTGTCCCCGGCTATGGAATGGCGGTGGCTCAAGCGCAGCACAGCGTCAAAGAACTAGCGGATCAATTGGAGCGGCTCGGTGTTGATGTCAAATACGCGATTCACCCCGTTGCCGGTCGCATGCCGGGACACATGAATGTGCTGCTGGCCGAGGCAAATGTCCCCTACCCCCAACTCAAGGACATGGAGGACATCAATCCAGAATTTGAGAATGTGGATGTGGCACTGGTGATTGGTGCCAATGATGTTGTCAATCCCGCTGCCCGCACCAACCCCGGCAGCCCCGTGTATGGAATGCCCATTCTCGATGTGGATCGGGCACGGCACACAATTGTGATCAAGCGCAGCCTCAATCCGGGCTTTGCTGGCATTGACAATGAGTTATTCTACAAAGATAAAACCCTGATGCTTTTTGGCAATGCCAAGGAAGTACTCAATCAACTCATTGCCGAGGTGAAACACCTCTAGGAGGGGGTGGAGGCCACCCTGCGCTCAAACACTGGGGCAATTTCCGCAAGGTCAAACTGATCCAGGCGATCAAGTACCCAATGACAGCGACGCTGAAGCATATGGAAGGGATAGGTGTGGGCTACCCCCAAGACTTTGACACCAGCTTCGCGGGCGGATTGAATCCCCACCAAGGTGTCCTCGATCGCCAGACAATCAGCGGCTGTGAGATCACTCCCTAGGGCTTGCAAGGCCTCAACGGCACGTAGATAGGGGTCAGGATAAGGTTTGCTGCGCTCCCCGCTTTCGGCACTGATAATGCAGTCCACAATCGAGTGGAGCTGGCCACGCTCAAGGGCTAAGTCCACATCGGATCGCACAGCACCGGTGACAATGGCGATTTTCAATTGCGCAGCATGGAGTTTCTGCAGTAGGGCGATCGCCCCCGGAAAAAAGGGAAACGGTTCGATACTAGCCAAGCGGGTACGGTAGGCGGCTGCCTTTTGAGCCACCAGTTTATCCAAATAGGCCGGGGTCACTGCCCGTCCACGGCGGCTGAGGAGGTTATCCAAACAGGCGCGATCGCTCCGTCCCAAGCAAAAAAGGTCGTACTCCCCCCGCTGTGGCCGCAGGTTCTCTTGCAAGAGGATCTCATCAATGAGGGCAGCATGAATGGCCTCATCATCGAGAATCACACCATTGAAGTCAAACAAAACCGCCGTCAGGGGCATACCTAGGGGGCTAACTCTGGGAATAACTGCTGAATCCGCGCTTGGAGTTGCTCCGCCTCACTGAAGTGCGCCATCTCCGCTGGGGGGCGCATGAGGGATTCTCCGACTAAAATGGCTTGGGCGCCGGCTTGTGCCACCCGTTCGACATCGGCACGCTGATGAATGCCCGATTCGCTGACCACAAGAATGTTGCGATCGCGCAGCTGCGCCCCATACTTGGTCAAAAGTTTTTCAGTAGTGGCCAGATCAACACTAAAATCCGTCAGGTTGCGATTGTTGATTCCCACAAGCTGTACCTCCTCCAGTGCCAGCACTCGTTCCATCTCCTCGGCGGTGTGTACCTCCAGGAGAGCCGTTAGACCCAACCCACGGGCAATCCGCAGAAAATAGCGCAAATCCTTGTCCGAGAGGATAGCCGCGATCAGTAGCACCGCATCGGCACCCCGCAGCCTTGCCAGAAACATCTGGTAGGGATAGAGGATAAAGTCCTTGCACAGCAGCGGCACCTCCACCACTTGGCGAATTTGGGCGAGGTATTCAAAGCTGCCCTGGAAAAACTCACTGTCCGTTAGGACGGAAAGGCAGGTGGCACCCGCGGCAACGTAGCCTTGGGCGATCGCCACCGGGTTAAAATTGGGCCGAATCATGCCTCTACTGGGGGAGGCCTTCTTGACCTCAGCAATCAGCGCTGGCTGGGTAACAGGATTCTGGAGAGCCGCCAAAAAAGAACGCACCGGCGGCGCATCCAGTACCTGGCGCTGTAAATCAGCCAAGGGCAGGACTTCCCGCAGTTGCTCCACCTCCTGTTCTTTGTGCCAAACAATCTTCTCAAGAATGTTGCGAGGGGCATCATCGGCCACCGGCACTTGGTAGTGGAGGTTGTGAACAGTAACAGCGGGATTGGGAGGACGGCGGCGAATTTGCATAGTCAGCTTCGTAGGGAGTTGCAATCGTTGACCATAAGAATAAACCACAAAGACAACCCTTAACCACCCTGTCTAACCCTGCTATGGTGTCAAAGGAGCAGTAGGAAACCACCGTTGATGGCCATTGGCGTTTGGGTTTTAGGGGATCAACTGTCGCTACAGCAGGCCGCGCTGCAAAGTTGCGCCCATCCTGTCCCCGTCATCCTCATTGAGTCCCACCAGTGGGTCAAACAACGCCGCTACCATGCCCAAAAACTGGTGCTGGTGTGGTCGGCCATGCGGCACTTTGCCCAAGACCTCGAAGCGGCCGGTTGGCCAGTGACCTACGCGATCGCCCCCGACTTTGCCACCCCGCTGCGGCAGTGGATCAGTGCCCACAACATCCACGAAGTGCGGATCATGCAACCTAGCGATCGCCCCTTTCGTGACTGCATTGCCACCTTGGACCTGCCCTGTGCCATTAAATTGCTGCCGAACAATCACTTTCTCTGGTCAGAAGCGGACTTTCAGCAGTGGGCAGCCGGTCGCAAAACCCTTGTCCTGGAGCACTTTTACCGTGCAGGGCGGCAGCGGTTTCAAATCCTGATGGAGGGCAAATCTCCTGCCGGCGGCAAATGGAACTACGATGCTGAGAACCGCCAAGGGCCCGCTGCTAACCTCAAACCCCCACCACCACTGCGCTTTTGTCCCGATAGGATTACCCAAGAAGTCATTGAAACAGTGCGCCAAGGAAACTTTGACACCTATGGCCACATCGAACCCTTTTACTGGGGGGTTAGCCGCGCCCAAGCCCTGCAAGTCTTGGAAAACTTTATTGAATACCGCTTGCCCCAGTTTGGCCCCTACCAAGATGCCATGGTGGTAGGAGAAGAGACCCTGTGGCACAGCCTCCTTTCCCCCTATTTGAATTTAGGCCTACTGTCTCCCCAAGAAGTGATTGATGCGGCCTTAGTGGCCTACGGTGAACGGCAACTCCCCCTAAATAGCGTTGAGGGGTTTATTCGCCAAATTCTTGGCTGGCGCGAGTATATGTATGGCCTTTATCACTACCTCGGTGCCGACTACTGTCAGCGAAACTTCTTTCAGCACCACCAATCTCTGCCGGCTTTCTTTTGGCAGAGCGATCGCGCTACAATGAGCTGTCTGCGCTACGTTCTTAAGCAAATTGAGTGCACTGGCTATGCCCACCACATTCAGCGGCTGATGATCCTGGCCAACTTTGCTCTCATTACTGGCTTAGCTCCTCAGGAAGTGGAAAACTGGTTCCACAGTGTCTTTATTGACGCCTATGATTGGGTGATGCAAACCAATGTCTTGGGAATGGGCTTATTTGCCGATGGCGGACTCTTGGCCTCCAAACCCTATGCCGCCTCCGCTAACTACATTCAGCGCATGAGTAATTATTGCCAAGGATGTGCCTATAACCCAAAGCAACGCGTGGGCGATCGCGCTTGCCCCTTTAACTTTTTTTATTGGCATTTCCTAGCACGCCATCGAACAGTCCTGAGTCGGCAAGGACGCATGGCCATTGCCCTTAAAAATCTGGAAAAATTGAGCGCCTTGGAAATGGCCGCAATTCAACAGGAGGTAGAGCGGTGGTATTTTGAAAATTCATAGATCGAGAAGATATCAATTGTATTTCAGATTACATTTACTTGTAAAACTTGAACCCACCTTTTCTGAGTCATCCACTCATCTATTGATGATCTATACTCCATAGCTGTTTCGAAAGGGAGTGATATATTACAAAGAGAGATAAATTACCCTTGAAGAATCCGCTGGCATCCTTAAAAAACATGAGCGATAGCTTAGACTACAAGAGCCGGTTATCTCCTATGCTAAGCAAGGTAGCGAATGATGATGAGGTGATTTGCAATTATTCTGCCTATTCTGCTGCCTAATGTCTCATTCTTTGT
>NZ_JACOMP010000240.1:0-4048 GCF_014466085.1 Thermosynechococcus sp. OHK43 | reverse complement strand
GTTAAGAAGTATCAACCCCTTGTGGTCGAGATCAACCTGCTGGAGGAGCAAATTCAGCCCCTGAGTGATAGTGAGCTACAGGCGAAAACGGCTGAGTTTCGGCAGCGACTCGACAATGGCGAGACCCTAGATGATTTGCTGCCAGAGGCCTTTGCTGTGGTACGCGAAGCCTCACGACGGGTACTGGGGATGCGCCATTTTGATGTCCAGCTCATCGGTGGCATGATTCTCCACGATGGCCAGATTGCCGAAATGAAAACCGGCGAAGGCAAAACCCTCGTGGCCACGCTCCCAGCCTACTTGAACGCCCTCACGGGTAAGGGGGTACATATTGTTACGGTCAACGACTATCTGGCACGGCGGGATGCGGAATGGATGGGGCAGGTGCATCGCTTTTTGGGTCTGACGGTCGGGCTAATTCAGCAGCAAATGGCACCCCAAGAGCGACAGAAAAGCTATGCCTGCGATATTACCTATGCCACCAACAGTGAAATTGGCTTTGACTACCTGCGGGACAATATGGCCACGTCCATGGCTGAGGTGGTGCAGCGCCCCTTCAACTACTGCATTATTGACGAGGTGGATTCGGTACTTATTGACGAAGCCCGCACCCCCCTAATTATTTCGGGTCAAGTGGAGCGTCCGACCGAGAAGTACTTCAAGGCCGCTGAGGTCGCTCGGCTCCTGAAAAAAGACGAACACTATGAGGTGGATGAAAAAGCTCGCAATGTGCTGATGACTGATGAGGGGTTTATTGAGGCGGAGAAGTTGTTGGGGGTGAGCGATCTCTATGACCCCCAAGACCCCTGGGCGCACTACATCTTTAATGCCATCAAGGCTAAGGAACTCTTCCAGCGGGATGTGAACTACATTGTCCGCAATGGTGAAGTGGTGATTGTGGATGAATTCACTGGACGGGTCATGGTGGGTCGCCGCTGGAGTGATGGCTTGCATCAGGCGATCGAAGCCAAAGAAGGCCTGGAAATTCAAAATGAGTCCCAAACCCTGGCCACAATTACTTACCAAAATCTCTTTCTGCTTTATCCCAAGTTGGCGGGGATGACGGGGACAGCCAAAACCGAAGAGGCGGAATTCGAGAAAATTTACAAGCTAGAAGTGACGGTGGTGCCCACCAATCGCCCCAGTCAGCGGCGGGACTTTCCCGATGTGGTCTATAAAACCGAGCGGGCTAAGTGGCTGGCAGTGGCCTCTGAATGTGCTGAGGTGCACGCTACGGGTCGGCCAGTGCTCGTGGGAACCACCAGTGTTGAAAAGTCAGAGCTATTGTCCCAACTGCTGCGGGAGTTGGAAATTCCCCACAACCTTTTGAATGCCAAGCCCGAAAATGTGGAGCGGGAGGCGGAGATCATTGCCCAAGCCGGCCGCAAGGGAGCAGTGACGATCTCAACCAACATGGCAGGCCGAGGAACAGACATTATTCTGGGTGGCAATGCCGACTACATGGCTCGCCTCAAGGTGCGGGAGTATTTGATGCCCCGCATTGTCATGCCCCCCAGTGATGACCCGATGATGCTGTTGGGACTAAAAATGGATCGCGGCGGTGGTCAAGGATTCAGTCAAGGGCCGCAGAAAAATTGGAAGGCCTCACCAGGACTTTTCCCCTGCGAAATTAGCAAGGATGCAGAAAAGCTGCTGCGCCAGGCGGTGGAGGTAGCAGTCAAGACCTATGGTGAGCGCAGTCTGCCGGAGTTGCAGGCAGAGGACATGCTGGCGATCGCCTCGGAGAAAGCACCGACCCAAGACCCTGTGATTCAAGCCCTGCGGGATGCCTTTAACCGCATCCGCGAAGAATATGAGGTGGTTACCAAGCAAGAACACGAAGAGGTGGTGGCCCTCGGTGGCTTGCATGTGATTGGTACAGAACGCCATGAGTCGCGGCGGATTGATAATCAGTTGCGGGGACGGGCCGGACGTCAAGGCGACCCCGGATCAACGCGCTTTTTCCTAAGCTTGGAGGATAACCTGCTGCGAATTTTTGGGGGCGATCGCATTGCCAGTATTATGAACGCCATGCGCATTGATGAAGATATGCCAATTGAGTCGCCGCTGCTGACTCGCAGTCTGGAAAATGCCCAGCGCAAGGTGGAAACCTACTACTACGACATCCGCAAGCAAGTTTTTGAATACGACGAGGTGATGAATAACCAGCGGCGCGCCATCTATGCTGAGCGGCGGCGAGTCCTCGAAGGGGAAGACCTCAAGGATCGGGTGCTAGAGTATGCCGAAAAAACCATGGATGACATTATTGCTGCCTATGTCAATCCCGATCTACCGCCGGAGGAATGGGATTTGGAAGGTTTAGTAGCCAAGGTGCAGGAATTTGTTCATTTACTTGCGGACCTGCGCCCTGAGCATCTGGCGCACCTAAGCGTACCGGAGATGCAGGCCTTTTTGCATGAGCAAGTGCGCACTGCCTATGAGCAAAAGGAAGCGCAAATTGAGGCCATTCAACCGGGCTTGATGCGGCAGGCAGAACGGTTCTTTATTCTGCAGCAAATTGACCTGCTGTGGCGGGAGCACCTGCAACAGATGGATGCCCTGCGGGAGTCCGTCGGCCTACGGGGCTATGGTCAAGAGGATCCCTTAGTGGAGTATAAACGGGAGGGCTATGAACTGTTCTTGGACATGATGGTGATGATTCGCCGCAATGTCGTGTACTCCCTGTTCCAATTCCAGCCCCAAGTGGCACCGCCCCCAGAGCAGGTCTCCTCATCCTCAGATCAGGGATAGTCCCGTTTTCCCAAAACCCAGTCTGACCATTGGAGCCATCTTTAAGGCGGCGGCGTCAACTATACTGGCGTAGTCTCAGTATGGATGGATTGGTTCAAGTGTGCTTGCACGGTCAGCTTATTTAGTTTTTGGGAATGCACTGACGGTGGCGATGGCGAGCGCCAACATTGTCTTTGCCCAAGAGATTCAGGGCGATCGCCTGAACTTAAATGGCCGCGACTACCCGGTGGCTTGGCAGCAGTGGCGCGATGCCCAAAATCAACTGCGCACCGGCATTAGTGATGGGGGTCTGGCCCAGCGCTTTGGTGTTCTTCTTGGCAGTACCACAGATCCCTTTCAGCAGCCAGTGGCATGGTTTCAGCACCAATTTAGTCCTTTGGCTGTGCGCTTTAGCGCCAATGGCATGTATCGCTACCTAGACATTACGCCCTGGATTGAGCAACATCAGTGGCGGGTGCAACCCCAAGGCAATACGCTCCAGATCAGCACACCCCCCGCCCGAATTCTCAGTTGGCGGCAGGGACGACAACCTTGGGGCGATCGCTGGGTCTTTGAATTGGACCGCCCCACCCCTTGGCAGATCAATCGCCTCACCTTTAGCCGCACCGCTTTGACGCCTCGGGATCTCAGTCTCACGATTGAAGCCACAGGAGAATTGGCCACGCTCCCCAATGTCAAAGTTACGGCTACCCCGGATCGCACAGTATTGGAGACCCAAATTCCCGGCACAGTTCGCCCAGTGGCCTCAATGCTGCTCAATCCACCGCGGCTGGTGATTGATTTTCGCACTGATGCGCCACCCCCCCGCACAATTCAATGGGCACCGGGACTGCGCTGGCAACAGCAAACGGTCATCCTGGGCACTCGTCAGTTCCCTGTGGATCTGCTCATCATCAATCCCCGACAGCCGGGGCTGCGTCTGCGTCCCCTTGGAATAACCCCCACAACTTTGGTGGGCTTAGCAACGCTGCCCGAACTGGCCCAACGCTGGCAGGCAGCCGCAGCAATTAATGGCGGGTTCTTTAATCGCGATCGCCAAGCTCCCTTGGGGGCAATTCGCAGTGAGGGTCACTGGCTCTCTGGCCCGATTCTCAATCGCGGTGCCATTGGCTGGGACGATCGCGGCCAGATTGTTGTGGGTCGCCTCAGTGTGCAGCAGCGGGTGAGGACGCCGACGGGCACAGTGCCCATTGTCACGTTCAATTCTGGGTATGTCCAAGCCGGTCTTGCCCTCTATACCCCCAGTTGGGGCGCGAGCTACCAAGGGAAAACGGGCAGTGAAGTGGTGATTACGGTG
>NZ_JACOMP010000239.1:0-16569 GCF_014466085.1 Thermosynechococcus sp. OHK43 | reverse complement strand
GTCAAGGAAATTGCCGTTTCCGGTTGCACCACCGTTGCCTTGGTATCCGTCTCGAGGCGAGAAACTGCCGTTGGGGAGACTGCGGGAATTTGCGAAAGGGGGGCTGATTCAGGTGGAGTGAATTGACCCATGTCTCCAGTGATTAACTCCAAGGGAGTTCCTAGGGGGCTACTGGAGACAGCCGTTGGCGTAGAGATTGATTCAGCAGGACCCAAAGCGCGATAGCCAAGCATCAAAATCGCTGCACTGCCAAAGCTAACGAGAGGAGCCACCAGCGGAATCCAACTCCCCTGTAAAAAGAGCACAAAGGTGAGACCACTTAGACCCAGTCCCCCAGCAACCAATAGCGGCACAATTACCCAGCGGTGTCCCTTGGCAATAATCAGGGCACCGAGGCCAGACCAAGCGAGAATCCAAAGGGCGATCGCCGCCTGTGGCCATGTACCAATGGGGGAGCGATTATCGAGAGCCGCTGCTAGCAAATCTTCAAGGATGGCTGCTTGAACCACAACACCGGGAGTAAGGCGGTTGGTTTGCCCTAGCAGGGCAATTGGAATCAAAAATTTATCGTTACTGCTGCTGCCAGTGACGCCAATGAGGACGGCGCGATCGCGCACCTTGGAGGGCAGCACTTGACCCTTGAGCACTTCGCTCAGGGTGACTGTTTCATAGGGCTGGGTTGGGTGGGCATAGTTGATCAGGATTTGAAAGCCGGTGGCGTCTAGGTTGTTGTAGCCCCCCCAGTTGCTGGTTAAGGCCTGAAAGCGAGCGGTTCCCAAGTCAAGGCGGTTTTGAGTAACGGATTGGGGATTAACCCCCAGAAAAAGACGCGCCAAGGCAAGGGCAAAGGATTGAGGGGTAGAACAGCGATCACTAGCTTCTGGTTGAGTGGCTAAAACAGCACGGCGCACCACCCCATCATCATCAATGGGAATATCAGCAAACCCCACCTGATCATTCAGCAGTCCAGCGGGGGGGGAAATGCCGGGAGCCGCTTTGCTTCCCACTTTACAGACAATGACGGTGTTGGGTTGGGTTATCATCATCCGTCCGAGGGAGGGCAGCCCATCGGTCGGCAATTTGAAGCGATCAGGAACCGGAAAATCGCGAAAAATATCAATGCCAATGACCCTAGGTTGGTACTCCTGCAATTCATTGATAGCTTGAATGAGCACTTCGTCAGGAATTGGGTACTGCTTGAGGGCTTGAATGTCTGCCTCGGTAATCTCAACAATCAGGAGTCGCTGGGAGGTGGCGGGTGTCGATCGCCAGCGCAGCCATTGGTCATAGACTTTTAATTCCAAGGGTTGCAGGAAGCCACCCACCCGCAGGGCAAGGACACCCAGCGTGGCAATTGCTGTTGCAATAACCGCCGGTAAAGCACGTTTAAGATGATTAGGGATGGATACAGGGGTCATAGCACAACTTGGAACTGTTCCGCTGACGCTGCAAGATCCTAAAAGCAGTTTCGCTTCTATCCTGACCTACACCACGGGCGATCGGCAAATTGAGGAGGGCAACTCTTAACATCCTGCCCACGCCAGAGGCAAACAATATCCCCCTAGGTGGAGGAAAGTGAAACGACTATAATCATTGAGGTGATTGCTGAGCACAACAAGCGCTATGACGGAAACCCCCGATTCAACGACGACTCCAACCTCTTCAGAAAGTACAACAGCAGCGGCACGTCAACTGCTGGGCATGAAGGGTGCCAAAAGCGGTGAGACCAATATCTGGAAAATTCGCCTGCAATTAATGAAGCCAATTACATGGATTCCCCTGATTTGGGGGGTGGTGTGTGGTGCAGCCTCCTCGGGGGGATTTACATGGAGTCTGGAGGATATTCTCAAGGCAGCCACCTGTATGTTTCTGTCGGGGCCTTTGATGGCTGGCTATACGCAAACGCTCAACGATTACTACGATCGCGAGATTGATGCGATCAATGAACCTTACCGTCCCATTCCTTCGGGAGCCATTTCCCTGAATCAAGTGCGGGCGCAGATTATTTTCCTTGTTGTTGCGGGTTTGGCTGTAGCGGTTCTACTCGATCTATGGGCTGACCATCCCACGTTCCCCGTGACCAAAATTGCCTTGCTGGGGGGCTTTTTGGCCTATATTTACTCTGCACCGCCCCTGAAACTAAAAAAGAATGGTTGGTTGGGAAATTATGCCCTCGGAGCAAGCTACATGGCCCTACCGTGGTGGGCAGGTCACGCCCTTTTTGGTGAATTGACGCCAACAATTGTGATCTTGACCTTGATTTACAGTCTGGCGGGCTTGGGGATTGCCATTGTCAATGACTTCAAAAGCGTCGAGGGCGATCGCCAACTGGGTTTGGCGTCTCTGCCTGTGATGTTTGGTATTACCACGGCAGCTTGGATCTGCGTCCTGATGATTGACGTTTTCCAGTTGGGGATTGCGGGCTACCTGATGGCGATCCATGCCAATCTTTATGCTGTGCTGCTGATTTTGCTGATTATTCCCCAAATTGTCTTTCAGGATATGTACTTCCTGCGGGATCCCCTAAAAAACGATGTGAAGTACCAAGCCAGTGCTCAACCCTTTCTGGTTTTAGGGATGCTAGTGGTGGGTTTAGCCCTTGGGCATACGCTGGTGTAGTTGGGGGGCATGACGACATCGCTAACCTTCAGGGTCGAAAAGGGGGGCGATCGCCTCGATGCGTTCCTTGCCCAACAGCATCCTGAGTTCTCGCGATCGCGCTGGCAGCAGTTAATCCAACGGGGCCACGTACGCCTCAATGGTCAAGTTTGCGATCGCAAAAATCAGCCCCTCAGTGGTGGTGAGGTACTGGAGGTGGTGCTCCCTACGCCAGAGCCATTGGATCTAGTCCCTGAACCCCTGCCCCTGAGTATTCTCTACGAGGATGAGGAGTTACTGATTCTCAATAAACCCGTGGATTTAGTGGTGCATCCTGCCCCCGGTCATAGCCACGGCACGCTAGTTCACGGCTTATTAGCTCATTGTCCTGATTTGACGGGCATTGGTGGTGTCCAGCGACCAGGGATTGTGCATCGCCTAGACAAAGACACCTCTGGGGTGATGGTTGTCGCCAAAACAGCGTTTGCCCTACACCATTTGCAACAGCAATTGAAAACGCGGCAAATGCAGCGCCACTACCTTGGTGTTGTCTATGGCCAACCCCCCGAGGACAGTGGAACCATCATGACGCCCATGGGTCGTCACCCGGTGGATCGCAAAAAGATGGCGGTAGTGCCCCCTGAAAAAGGCCGCACTGCCATTACCCACTGGTACGTGAAGGAGCGCTTTCGCCACTGTGCGCTTGTGGAGTTTCGCCTAGAAACGGGGCGCACCCATCAAATCCGCGTCCATGCGGCCCATTTAGGTTGGCCGCTGTTGGGGGATCCCCTCTATGGCCGCGGCAGCCCCCTAAAAGTGAAGCTTCCCGGCCAAGCTCTCCATGCCTATCGCTTACAATTGCAGCATCCCCGGAGTGGCGAAGAGATTGTGGCGATCGCTCCTCTCCCAGGGCATTTAGAAAAACTACTGCGAATATTGCGCCAGCAAGCCCTCAATCAAGGTTGAGGCAAGTCCAATATCAAAAGCCTTGCCAACAAGCCCACTGTGGCTACCAGTGGCTACCAATAGTCCAACAAGAAAGCCCCATGGCCGCGGAGCAGTTCCTGTGTGCTGTTTAGAGATGTCCTGCAATGTGACTTAAGGGTGTCAATGGGCTGTCCCCATTGAGCTTCCACGACCTTAATTGGCTGCTTTAGCTTTGACTTGGGAGCATCAATTTTTAAGGTATTGAAAGCGCTCGTTCGCGGTGGCATGTCTAGCTTTTGTGAATTGTCTGAATAGCAGCCTGCATGCCTTGGATAGTTTCCAAGACTTGGTTGAGTTCAAATTGGGGGCTACGCATTCATCCTTTGACGACAGTAGCGAAAGTCTGCTGAATGACTGTGCCTAGGGGGCAATGAGAAAAAACAAGAAACTTTACTCATTTCGATGGAGCTAAGCGGATTCGAACCGCTGACCCCTTCAATGCCATTGAAGTGCTCTACCAACTGAGCTATAGCCCCGAATCAGCAGAACTTTATCATCACCCAAAGTACTGACCTTTGTCAACTCCTAGTTATAAAGCAAACCTCTACTCAAAAGCGCTACCCCAGTTTTCCCGTTCCCTGTGCTGGTGCGATCGCCCTCCCGATCAAAGCCCGATCATAAGGAAGTATCAAGCGGCCAGTGTATAGTGGGTGTGAGTGCTAAGCAGGTAGGACTTTGGGATTCTCATCGTCCCCTTGCAGTTGACACGGGTACTAATGAATTGCGATCGCTCTCCCCTCAATCCAACCCTGAAGTATGCGGGTGTGCTGCGACAAGTCTCCCCTGAAAGAGGGCAGTTTTGGCTCTCCCAAGAGGATGTGACGATCATTGGCCGCGATCCCGATACTTGTCATATTGTCCTTGACGCTCACATCTATACCTCTGTTTCTCGCCACCATGCCCAATTCACCTGTCAAAAGCGGGGCGCGATTCCCGTGTGGGCGATCGCTGACCTGGGGAGTGTCAATGGTACCTATGTCAATCAACAGCGGGTGGAAACCTTAACTGTGCTCAATGCGGGCGATCGCATTCAATTAGGACGCCAAGGACCCGAATTTGTCCTCGAATACCTACCCCTGACCGAAGTCGTGAGCACCCAGCCCGATCAACCCCTCACCCTCACCCAACTCCTGCCTATTTTTGCGATTCATCCCGACTGGGTACGCAAAGCCTATCTGGTACCGGGGATGGTTACTGTTATTGCGGTCATCCTACTCTTTGCCACTGCCGGCTCCCCCGATGCCTTCAAAGTCATCTTGGCGCTCTACTTAGGGAGTGCTGCCTATTACTTCATCTATCAACTCTGTGGCAAACCCAAACCGATATGGGTTTTACTAGGCACCTTGACGCTGGAAATTTTGATTCTCCAAAGCCCGATTTTGCCAGTCATGATCTATCTTTTCCGCACCGTCTTACCCGGCCAACTGCATCCGCCCCATCCTTCATTTTGGGTGTTATTCAGCCGTAACTTCATTGGTGCCGGATTAATGGAAGAGCTACTCAAGGCCTTACCAATTGGCGTGGCCTATGGGGTGGGGCGATGGCTCCCTAGTCCGTGGAAACAAAAGGTGGGCGTATGGGAACCCCTAGATGGCATTCTTTTGGGAGCGGCTGCTGGCCTCGGTTTTACGTGGACAGAAACCCTTGGGCAGTACGTCCCCAGTATTGCAGGTCAATTTGGTAATTTAGCCGGTCTGCAAGTGCTCATTCCGCGGGTGTTAGGTTCATTGACGGGACATATGGCCTATACGGGCTATTTAGGCTATTGTGTGGGGCTGAGTGTCTTGCGACCCCGTCGCGCTGCCTTGATTTTAACCGTTGGCCTTGGTTTTGCCGCCGGCCTCCACGCCCTTTGGAATACGGCTGCTGCCCGTTTTGGTCCGATGGGTTTGGCAGTGGTGGGGATTGTCGCCTATGTCTTTCTCACCGCTGCTATTTTGAAAGCACGTCAACTGTCCCCTACCCGATCGCAAAACTTTGCCACCCGCTTTTATGGGTACCGTTAGGCCAACTGGCTGTCACTGCTTCAATGGAGTCAATTCAATGGCGTCAATCGATTTAAGACTCAAGAGCTTAGCTATCAATCTTTGGCCAAGGCAACAAAGTTGCGCAGTAATTGCAGACCCACCGCACCGGACTTTTCGGGGTGAAATTGACAAGCAAATAGATTGTTGCGGGCGATCGCTGCCGTTACCGTTTGCCGACCATGGCACACCGTTGCCGCCACTAATGAAGGATCCTCAGGGGCAACAAAGTAGGAGTGGACAAAATAGACCCAAGGGCTCGGTGGTAGATGTTGCCAAAGGGGAGAGGCGGATTGCGTCAAGGTCAGTTGGTTCCAGCCCATGTGGGGGATTGTGAGGCCGGGTTCAGACTGAAAGCGTTTGACTTTGCCTGCAAAAATACCAAGGCCAGGTTCTGTTCCCTCTTCACTACATTCAAAGAGCACTTGGAGACCAAGGCAAATCCCCAAAAAGGGCATTCCCTGCGCAATGATCTGCTCAATGACGGGCACCAGTTCTCGCTCTTGAAGCTGAGCCATGGCGGGATCAAAGGCACCAACGCCGGGAAGCACCACCGCATCCGCTGCGAAAATCTCCGAGGGGCGATCGCTAATGAGAGGGCTGGCGCCGACGACCTCAAGGGCTTTGCTGACGGAGTGCAAATTTCCCATATCGTAGTCAATGATGGCGATCGCTGGTGCGCTCACAGGAGATTCCCCCAAAATTAACCCTACCTAATTCTACAGGGGTGTTCACCACCGCCTGAAAAGGGCTGTACTATGGACCCTGAAGTGCTCAAAAGTGCCTAAGCAAGAGCCCTCCGCTGAGAACAATTCCCCCTCCGATGCCTGAGGAGGTGATTGAGGACTTAAAACCGGTTGATCCCCTACTTCGCTTGTCAGAGTATCAACCGTCTGTGCCAGCTTATATTGGGCAAGGATTGCCCAGCAATCTAGAGCCTTTAGAGAGGAACGCCACATTGTCTGTATTATCTGTAATTATCTATATGCCAGTCTTAAGCACCATGGTGTCAGCCATGAAGTCCTTTAAGGGGCACGCAAGGAAGGAATGGGCAGTGAGTTGGGATAATTCTCTATTAATGATTGTAATGATTGGTTGAATCGTTCTGCATGACAACTGAAACTCGCCTAGAATACGATTCCCTCGGTGCCGTTGAGGTGCCTGCGGATTGCTATTGGGGGGCTCAGACGGCACGTTCCCTCAAGTACTTTGCCATTGGCAGTCAGCCCATGCCCCTAGAGGTGATCCATGCCATGGCACGGCTCAAGAGGGCGGCGGCGATCGCCAACCGTGATTTGGGGGTTTTAGACCCTGAGAAAGCCAAATGGATTATTCAAGCCGCCGATGAAGTCATTGCAGGACAGTGGGATGATCAGTTTCCCCTCTCCATCTGGCAGACGGGTAGCGGCACTCAAACGAATATGAATGTCAATGAGGTAATTGCCAACCGTGCCATTGAGCTGGCGGGAGGAGTGAAGGGGAGCAAAAGCCCCATCCATCCCAACGATCATGTGAACTGTAGCCAGTCCTCCAATGACACCTTTCCCACGGCCATGCATGTTGCCACAGTCCTTGCCCTGCAGGAGCGCCTGCTGCCAACGCTGCGCCATCTCTTGACGGTATTGCAGGAAAAGGCAGCTGCCTTTGCGGAGATTATCAAAATTGGCCGTACCCATTTAATGGATGCCGTCCCCTTGACCCTAGGTCAGGAATTCACTGGTTACGCCAGTCAAATTGCGGCCGGTCAAGCCCATATTGAATATGCCCTGCAGCATCTGTATCCCCTTGCCATTGGCGCTACAGCAGTAGGGACGGGGTTGAATGCACCCGCTGGTTTTGGCGATCGCGTGGCAGCAGAATTAGCCCAAATGACGGGGTATCCCTTTCGCAAAGCTGAAAATCCCTTTGCCGCCTTGGCAGCCCATGATCCCCTCGTGATGCTCAGTGGTGCTCTCAAAACCCTGGCTGCCGCACTGATGAAAATAGCCAACGATATTCGTTGGTTGGGCTCGGGACCGCGCTGTGGTCTGGGGGAATTGACGTTACCTGCCAATGAACCGGGGTCATCGATTATGCCCGGCAAGGTGAACCCCACCCAATGCGAAGCCTTGACGATGGTGTGCGTTCAGGTCATGGGCAACGATGCAGCGGTGGGAATAGCGGGCAGCCAAGGAAATTTTGAGTTAAATGTCTATAAGCCCTTGATCATTCACAATGTGCTGCAATCTATTGCCCTCCTGAGTGATGCGGTTCAATCGTTTACCGACCATTGCTTGGTGGGAGTTGAGCCAAATCGGCAGCAAATTCAAACCTATGTGGAGCGATCGCTGATGTTGGTGACGGCTCTCAATCCCCACATAGGCTATGACAAGGCGGCAGCAGTCGCGAAAAAGGCCTACAGTGAGGGTAAAACGCTTAAGGAAGCGGCTGTGGAATTGGGCTATCTCACTGCTGAGGAGTTTGACCGGTGGGTACGACCAGAGCGGATGCTTGGCGAAAAGGGCACCAGTTGACCCCGCAGGGATTGTTGCCAAAAAGGGGTGTTGCGAGCGCGCGATCGCAGGCTTTGGGGCGTGACTGTCCAAGTAACGCTGGAATCAAAGAGAACAAAGTTGCGACTGTGGGGTTCTAGGCGGGGTGGCTCCATGCCCAAAATACGCGCCGGTGCCGTGCTGAGGGCGTGCCAAAGCTGCAGGGCGCTCACGTACTCCTTGGCAACCAGTTCCTGCCACAGAGCCGGTAGGGCTAATTCAAGGCCAATGGCGCCGGGGAGTGCCTCGGCAAAGGAAACCATTTTTTCTTCGTAGAGCAGGGGGGTGTGGTCAATGGCGATCGCCTCAATGATTCCCGTTTTGATGCCTTCAATCAACGCTTGGCGATCGCTGGCCGTTCCTAGGGGTGGGTCAAGGCGGAGATTCGGATCGTAGTTGGCTAAGTCCTCAACCTCAAAAAGTAGATGCAACCAACACACACTGGCACTCACCTGTTCGGGTTTGTCCTTAGCGAGAATCTCGACACTGCGAGCGGTTGACAGGCGCATTAGGTGAATCGGCGTTGAGACCGTGCGTGCCAATTCCAAAATCGCCAATAGCGGAATGGTTTCACAGCAGACCAGTTGCTCCGCCAAGCCTAAACGCGTGGCAACCCCACTTTGCCGCGCCACACCCTTCGCCGCCAAGGCCGAATCAAAGGGCCAAAGGGCAACGGGTTTTCCCAGGGGCTGGACATAGGTTAGTGCCCGCTGTACTAAGGGCCAATGGGTCAAGCCGCGGTCATCACAAAAACCAACCACACCACTGGCCGCCAGTTCAGCTAAATTCGTTAGGGCGGCTCCCTTGCATCCTTGGGTGAGTGCGCCCCAAACCCGTACCTGTGGCCAAGCGGTGGGGGGTATCTGCCGTTGTAGTGCTTGCCAAAGGGCAGGATCATCAATCACAGGTTCCGTGGTGGGCAATAGGTTTAAATACTGCACCCCCCCGGCAGCAGCGGCGGCCAAAAGGCTATCTAGGGTTTCTCGTGCCTCGTAGCCCGGTTGACCACTGTGGCTGTAGAGATCCACCAGAGGCGGTGCCAAAACCCAGTCTGAGGCATCAATAACTTCGGCATCCGGGGGAATCGCTGCGGGGGCGATCGCCACCAGTTGATCCTCTTCTAGCAGCACATCCGCGCGTTGGTCTTGGCGGTTGACGGGATCCAGCAGCCGCACCTGTTGCAACAATCGCCACACCATCCCCTACAGCGCTCCCGCCGCCGTCCGATCCAGTACCCCTCCCAAATGGGTGGTGATATTCACTGCCTGCAAGCGCGGCAGACCTCCCTTGAGGGGATAGTCAATCACCGTGACGCTGCCATTTCCCTGCTTAAAGAGCCAGAAGTTTTCAATGCCAAGACCAACAATGTGGCAGAGCAAGACCTTATTGGTGGCATCGTGGGCCACGACCAAGACATTGTGGGGGGT
This sequence comes from Thermosynechococcus sp. OHK43, assembly GCF_014466085.1. Taxonomy (NCBI): domain Bacteria; kingdom Bacillati; phylum Cyanobacteriota; class Cyanophyceae; order Acaryochloridales; family Thermosynechococcaceae; genus Thermosynechococcus; species Thermosynechococcus sp. OHK43. Next base: position 7,002 of record NZ_JACOMP010000239.1, on the reverse strand, counting down.
GGGAGCATTGGTTTTCCAGCGCTGCAGCCAGAGTTCCCAGGCCTTGACCACGCGATCGCGCACCTGTTCGAGGTTTTCGCCATTGGGCATTTGTACAAGGGCAGGGGTGGTCCGCCAACGTTCCAGTTCACCCGGGTAGGCCGCCTCCACCTCGGGTTCAAACTTGCCCTCCCAGTCCCCATGGCTAATCTCTGCAAGGGCTGGCTCTAACTCCAGCTGCACATTGGGGTGGTACTGCAAAATTGCCAAGGCCGTATCCTTGGGACGCAGGAGTGGACTACTCAAGGCATGGTGGAAGGGGACATCCTTGAGAAACTCAGCCACTGCCGCCGCTTGGGCACGGCCATTTTCATTGAGGGGCACATCCATTTGCCCTTGGAAGCGTCCTGCACGGTTCCAGTCCGTTTCACCGTGGCGGACAAGAAAGACCCGCAGCGTTTGCTCCTTGAAGCGGGGCTGTGGAAAGGGATCATTGAGATGGCTAGTGAGATTGAGAGCTTCCAGTTGAGCGGGTTGCCGCAAGCCGTTGCTGAAATTTAAGACACTAATGCCACCATTGGCCTGCTGCAGCCGCAGGTAACCCTTGACCCCCAAGCCGAGGCCCGTGCAGATCAAGGCACGGTTCATGCCACTATGCCCCACAATGACAATCGTTTCATTGGCGTGAGCCGCTAGCAGCCTTTCCAAGACCATGCCCGCGCGATCGTAGAGATCCAGTAGCGGGAAAAACTCCTTGGTTTGGCCACTTTCTGTGGTGATTTTCATCATCAAAGTGTCTGGGGCTTCCTGCCAGCGGCGATAGTCCTCTGGAAACCGAGCCTTCACTTCGGCAAAGGGGAGATCTTCCCAAGCTGGCAGCGCAATCTCTTTGAGCAGATCAAGGGAATGGGGTGGCTTGAGTTCGGTGTTTTGGAGCTGAGCATGGATGACCTCTGCGGTTTCCTTTGCCCGTTTCAGGGGACTGGTGTAAATTTTGCGAATGGGAATACCCCGCAGCGCTAGACCCACTTGGGCCGCCATCCAACGACCGCGCTCCGTGAGCGCAGAGGCATCACTGTGACCTTGCACTCGCTCTTGGACATTAAACGTGCTTTCACCGTGGCGGACAATAATGACTCGGGTACTCAGAGGTTTCTCCTTAGCGATTGACAGACAACAAGCTTGGGCATCCCACTGTGCCATAAAGACTGTACCAGAAACCGCGGCGTCGGAAGCGAAAGATTCAGGAATCGGCGCCCCTCATCTCCCTGAAGATCAAATAAACATCAAAAAACCGACCGCAGGGGCGATCGGCAAGTATTAAAGCCCTCTTTAGGGATGGGTCAGAGGCTACTTCTTAGTGATCCGCGGCGGCTCACGAAAGAAGATGGCAAAGAAGAACAGGGCGATAATGCAGGCAAAGATGAAAACGTAGGTGATGGTTTCCATAGTAGTCCCCTAGGAATGACTAAACAGCTTCCTTGCGGCGAGTGGTGACATCGCCCACTTTTTGATAGAAGCCCCATTCCACTTGCTCCGGCGACAGTTCTGGATCAATCCCAGAGAAGACATCGCGGAACAGGGTACGGGCACCGTGCCAAATGTGACCAAAGAAGAAGAGCAAGGCAAACACCGCATGGGCAAAGGTGAACCAGCCACGGGGACTGGTGCGGAAAATCCCGTCGGAGTTCAGGGTTTCCTGATCGAATTCGAAGATCTCACCGAAGATGGCCTTACGGGCATAGCTCTTGACGGTGGGTGGATCAGTGAAGGTTTGGCCGTTCAATTCACCACCGTAGAAGCTGACGGTAACCCCCTGTTGCTCAAAGCTATACTTCGACTCCGCACGACGGAAGGGAATGTCGGCTTTGACAACGCCGTTTTTATCGGTGAGGATGACCGGGAAGGTTTCAAAGAAGGCAGGCATCCGACGCACAAAGAGTTCTTCACCCTCTTTGTTGCGGAAGACGGCATGGCCTTTCCAAGCTTGGGCAATTCCATCCACTTTATTCATCGAGCCAGTACGGAAGAGACCACCTTTAGCGGGGTTATTGCCAATGTAATCGTAGAAGGCCAGTTTCTCTGGAATAGCCGACCAAGCTTCTTCCAGGGTGGCGCCACTGGCGAGAGAGGCCTGCACGCGCCGGTTAATTTCCTGTTGGAAGTAGCTACTGTCCCACTGATAGCGAGTCGGCCCAAAGAGTTCAATGGGCGTGGTGGCACTGCCATACCACATCGTGCCAGCAACGACAAAGGCGGCAAAGAAGACGGCCGCAATACTGCTGGAGAGGACGGTTTCGATATTCCCCATGCGCAGAGCTTTGTAAAGCCGCTGGGGTGGACGCACCAGTATGTGAAAGAGGCCAGCAATAATACCGACAATGCCTGCGGCGATATGGTGAGCCACAACACCACCGGGATTGTAGGGGTTAAAGCCATCGGGTCCCCATTCGGGGGCAACAGGCTGGACGCTGCCCGTCAAGCCATAGGGGTCAGAAACCCACATCCCAGGGCCAAACAGACCCGTCAGGTGAAAGGCGCCAAAGCTAAAGCACAGCAGACCAGCAAGGAACAGGTGAATCCCGAACATTTTCGGCAAATCGAGGGCAGGCTCACCGGTGCGAGGATCACGAAAGAGTTCGAGATCCCAATAGACCCAGTGCCAACAGGCTGCCAAGAATAACAGACCCGACAGGACGATGTGGGCTAGGGCAACCCCCTCAAAGCTCCAGAAACCGGGGTCAATCCCCGTTTCGCCAGTAATGCTCCAACCGCTCCAAGACCCCGTGACCCCCAACCGTGCCATAAAGGGCAGCACAAACATTCCCTGCCGCCACATGGGGTTGAGAACGGGATCACTGGGATCAAAAATAGCGAGCTCATAAAGAGCCATCGACCCTGCCCAACCGGCGACCAATGCCGTGTGCATCAGGTGGGCCGCAATCAACCGCCCTGGATCATTGATCAGGACAGTGTGGACTCGGTACCAGGGTAGTCCCATTGACTACGCTCCTCCTATACAAAAATTTAGCGTTTGCATGAACAAATTTTATTAAGCAGCCGGATCACGGTAACAACCGCTTCCCTACTAAGAGTTTAACGGCCAATTTACCCGTAACTTCAGCTACGGTTGGGCAGTTTTTCTGCCAAAATGAGAATGTATTAAGAATGGTAACTAGCCTAGGTTCCTATGGCAAGCAAAGCTGAATTCGTGGGCACAAATATTAAGTTTGTTAACGAAAACAAGGAAATTGTTGCTGCTGATGGTGCGAATCTGCGCTTAAAAGCAATGGAAACGGGGGTTGACCTCTATACCCTTAAGGGCAAGCTCTTTAATTGTGGGGGCTATGGCCAGTGTGGCACCTGTATTGTTGAGATTGTCGAAGGCATGGAAAACCTCTCGCCCCGCACCCCTGTGGAAGAGCGCAAGCTCCGCCGTAAGCCCGAAAATTATCGTTTGGCTTGTCAAACCCTTGTCTATGGGCCAGTGTCTGTGAAGACAAAGCCAAAGGGCTAGGTAATCAAACAGTCGTTTTCAGAGTTTGTAGGACATTAGCGGCCTGCTCTAGCCACCTGAGCAACTGGGCATCGTCAACCCTATGGCGGATACGGAGCAGGTCTTGAAGGGGGTCAGGCGATCGCCCCGTTGCACTCTGCCATGCTTGAAGGAGTTCAGAATCTTGAGGCAGATGAGGGGGACTGGCTGCAAGGCCGAGTTGCTGAGCTAAGTCGTAGCGAAAGCGATCTTGAAGCTGTTCTAGGACAAACTGCCGCTGCTGTGCCCGCCGCAGAACCCCCGCGAGGGCCTCAATATAGGCAGCACTATTACTGGTGACAGGTTCCTTTTCCAGCAGCGGTGGCCCAAAACGCTGACTTTGCTGCCATAGCAAAAGGAGGAGCAACAGGGCAAACTGCAACCCCACAGCCAACCAAGGGGTGCGACTGAAGTAGTCGAAGAGGGTTTGAGGCACCCTCTCCCTAGGCACCTCCTCTGAAGTGCGTTGGCGGTAGCCGTGGAGCCATTCATCAAAGTATAGTGTTGTTCGCGGTTCGGCTATCTCCTGCAGGAGCTGAGCTACAACCGCAAAGTTGGCAAGACCGGTTTCACCGCCATAGGCATTGGCCACTAACCAGGGATAGACGCCAAGGATGCGCTGTTCATGGTTATGGGGAGTATTAGAGCGTCTGAGATAGACAATCAAACCGTGATCATCCCTAAGGAGAGAGCGATCGCCCTGTTGCAAAGGAACGCGGCGGCGGGTTTCAATCAAGACAGTGCCCAGGGGCATTGAGAGCCGCGTCTCAAAGGGGGCTGCCGTGGGTTCGCCGTGCCAGTAAAAGCGCACCAGCGTATTGCCCTGAGCCAGCCACGCCACAAGGGTCGGTGGCCAACCGATGGGACGACCAGTGATTTGAATGAGAATGTGCCCTTTGCCCTTGAGGTTGCTATAGTTATGCTGCCAGCGCTCCACCCGCAACCCCTGCTGCTCTAGGTAAGTATAAAACTGCTGCGTGCCCCACGGAGAGGAATCAAAGGAGGAGCCAGCGCGGCTACTGGGAGCCACCGCCACCATCAGGAGGCCGATCGCCAACAGCACAAGGACAGCGAAGCCAAGGAAAAACCACTGCCGACGCTTGATCGCGATCATTGCTGGGTCTCCCGCAGGAAGGGTTCCACCTCAAAATAGGCCGCTTGACAGCTGGCTAGGGTTTGGGCATCCACTGGCTCGGCGCCATAGTAACTGCGACTGTGAACTTGAAAGAGATGCTGGATACTCCGCCCTACAGTTGGCGATCGCTCCCCCAGTTGAAAGAGCCGCTCCAATTCCCCCAGGTAGTCGCCATTGGTCCAGTGGGTCTGAAGCCGCAGCCAGCCTGCCTCCTGCAACCGATACAACAAGGCCATGTAAAAGGCGCGGCAGGCCCCTCTATAGTCCCCCGCCAATTGTAGGTTTTGGGCAAGTTCCAGCCATTCCCGCACCGGTCTGGGTCGCTCCCCAAGGGTAGAAATTGCTGTTGGTGAAGAGGAGCGCGATCGCCGTTGCCACCATCGCCAGAGGCTGCGTCCTAGGAAATAGAGGCCTACGCCGAGGCCAATCAGCAAGACCCCCTGAAGGAACCAGCGTAGCCATCCCTCTAAGGAGGGGTGGTCTTGCCAAAAGGGCTCTGTTTGCTGGCGAAAGAGTTGGAGAAAGGTGTACTCAAGGGCTTCACGCAGTTGTTGCCACTGGCGATCGCTCTGCCAGCGCAAATCATCCCAAAAAGTCACCGCCGCTAGACCCGCCTAGGCCTCCGCTTGTCGCACAAAGAGCACGGGACACTCGGCATAGACCCGGACATAGTCAGAAAGGGAAGTGCCCAAAAGGCGATCCAAGTCGGGTAAACTGCGAGCGATCGAGGGCCGCCGATCCGGAGAACCCAGAACCAGGAGATCGGCATTGGTATCAGCAGCAATGCGGCAGATTTCTTCAGCGGGTTTGCCGGTGGTCAGGACACACTGGTATTCCACACCCCGCTGCTTAGCCACCGTTGCGGCTTCGGCAAGAAGCGGCTCTTTTTCGGCAGCACTGCTGGGGGTATCAGCATGACCCTTGAGGTCAGGATTGACGTGGGCAAGAATGAGTTTGCCGCCCTTGACCCCCTCCATTAGGCGCACTGCTAAGTCCAAGGAGGCTTTGGCTGCAGCAGAATGATTGAGTGCCACCATGATGCGGTTGATTTTCTTGACGTAGATGTCATCGCGCACTAGGAGCATCGGCCGCGAAGACAGTTGAAACACATACTGGCTAACGGAGTTTTCGAGAATGGATTGCAGGCGCTTGAGTCCCCGCGATCCCATAATGATCAAGTCGGCATTGATTTCATCGGCCACGTGGAGCACTGTATCCTTAGGATCGCCCTCCCGCAGCATAGTATTGACGCTAATGACGGGGTCAAGGTGCAGTCGGGCAACAGCTTCCGCTAGGAGTTTGGCACCTGCTTGACGTTGTTCGGCCATCTCCTCGGCAGTAATTTTCGGTGGAATCACGTGCAAAACGGTGACGGCAGCCCGTTGAATCGCTGGCAACTCCATCAGCGACTTGAGCATTTGTTCGGATTGTCCAGTTCCTGAGTCTGCCAATAGAATATTTTCAATCATAAATCTTAAACTCCCAAAGCTGGTGAGTATCACGGCACGGAGGGCCACTAGGACGATCTTAGGGCTGCCTTAGGAGCTTCTTGGCGGAACGCTACAAATCTTAGGCATTGGCTAGAGGGGCGATCGCGGGTGGTGCTTTTGATACACTAGGCAAGAGGCCGTTCAAGGAAGCCCTATGCCGCGATCGCAACGGAACGACAATTTTATTGACAAAACCTTTACGGTCATGGCTGACCTCATTCTCAAGGTCTTGCCCACCAGTTCGCAGTCAAAAACTGCCTTTGCCTATTATCGCGATGGCATGTCTGCCCAAGCGGATGGAGAATATGCCGAGGCGCTGGAGAACTACCAGGCAGCCCTAGAACTAGAGGAAGACCCCACCGATCGCAGCTACATTCTCTACAATATTGGCCTGATCCATGCCAGCAATGGCGAGCATGAAAAAGCCTTGGAGTATTACCACCAAGCCCTTGAACTCAATCCCCGCATGCCCCAAGCCCTCAACAATATCGCAGTGATCTACCACTACTTGGGGACACAGGCACAAGAGCAGCAGCGCTTGGAGGAGGCTGAACAACTCTTTGATCGTGCCGCCGACTATTGGAAGCGAGCAATTCAACTGGCCCCCAATAACTATATAGAGGCGCAGAACTGGCTGAAAACCACTGGCCGCTCCAATATTGATGTGTATTTCTAAAAAACTTCTCGAAAATTTCTATAAGGATCACCAATGGCAACCAAAGTCATTACTGCAGAAGATGTGCGCAAGGTGGCTCATTTAGCTCGCCTTGCCATTGATGACCGTGAAATTGAAGCACTGACCCAGCAACTAGATAGCATCCTCGACTATGTCAATCAACTGAGTGAACTGGATGTTACGGAGG
>NZ_JACOMP010000238.1:0-12102 GCF_014466085.1 Thermosynechococcus sp. OHK43 | reverse complement strand
ATTCACAGCAACGGGCTATCGCGTCATTCCCCCTCTTGGAGTGCAGACCCCCTCAACCATTAGCATCCACGAGATTCTGGCCACCTATTACCAAGACCAACTCCAGCAGCAGCAAACACAGCAACTTCAGCAACAGTTACACCAGAGCCTACAGGCACAACGGCAAAAACTCATCGCCAAAATTGAGGGCTTTCGAGAACAATTAGCCGCTGCCGCCGTTGGCGATCGCCAACGGTACCTCGCAGATTTACTCATGGCCCATGCCCACCTGTGGCAACCCGGCATGACCGAACTGATTGTGACGGACTTTACCACCCAAGAACCCCTCGCCATTGCCCTCTCCCCAGAAAAAAGCGCCATCCAAACGGCTCAGGAGTTATACAGGCAACACCAAAAACTGAAACGTGCCCAGCAGCACATTACCCCACTCCTCACGGCTGCTGAAGGGGAACTTGCCTATTTGGATCAGGTGGCGGCCACCCTGGCTACGGCCACATCCTTAGATGTCCTTGAGGAGATTCGGGCTGAACTGATTCAACAGGGATACCTGATAGCCCCCGATTACTATCGTCCGCCAACCACCCCTAGTCCCTACCTACGCTATACGACACCGAGTGGCTTCACGGTTCTTGTGGGGCGCAACAACCGTCAGAATGACGATCTCACCTTTCGCGTTGCCAGTCCCTACGATTGGTGGTTTCACACCCAAGAGATTCCCGGCAGCCATGTCATTCTCCGCCTTGAAGCGGGGGAGGTGCCCAGTGACAAAGATATTCAATACGTGGCGGATTTAGCGGCCTACCATAGTCAAGCGCGAGCCAGTGCCCAAGTGCCCGTCGTCTATACCCGCCGCAAGTATGTGCAAAAACCGAAGGGCGCTAATCCGGGGATGGTGATCTACGATCAGGCAACAGTGGTGTGGGGACATCCCCTCAGTGTCAGGGATTGCCCTACAGAGATACCCTAAGGGAGCAAACAGCTTCGCTGCAGCGCGGGCGATCGCGACGGGATCATGGCAGAATAGAACCGTGTTTTTTAAGACACGATATGACTGCTGAGGTTCTATGCTGCGTCTAAATCGAAAGTCCCTAATTTCAATCCTATTAAGCATTGTTGCTATTATTTTAGTCGGCTGTGGCGGCCCCAGTGCCACAACCCCACCCCCACCCACCTATAGTGAGTTGCAAATTACTCGCATTCAAGACTACCTGAGCGACATTGAGAAAAATGCCGAACGCTTTGCTGACTTAGAGGTCAGCATAGCCAAAGGTGATTGGCAGGAAGCCCGCAACATTATGCGCGGCCCTCTCGGTGAAATGTTGATGGATATGCGAGCCCTCAACCGCAACCTTTTGGCAAAGGATCAACCCACCCCCACGGCCTTGACCCGTGCCTTGACCGATGACTTCCTGAAAATTGATCAGGGGGCAGATCTCGATAGTATCACCCTAGCTCAAGAGAGCTTCCGCGAGGCTGAAGCGGATTTCAAGGCCTATCTCAACAGCTTGCCTGAGTTGTCCTAGTCTCTTGCTTTTTCCTAAGTTGATAGCCGTTGCCCATGTCCTTTGTCGGTCTGCATATTCACAGTGATTACAGTCTTCTTGATGGTGCCAGCCAGCTTCCCGACCTAGTGGCACGGGCAATGGAATTGGGGATGCCCGCGATCGCCCTCACGGACCACGGGGTAATGTATGGTGCCATTGAACTGCTAAAGCTCTGCCGTGGTAAGCCCATCAAGCCTATTATCGGCAATGAAATGTATGTCATCAATGGCGACATCACCAAGCAGGAGCGCAAACCCCGCTTTCACCAAGTGGTGCTGGCCAAAAATAAACAGGGCTACCATAACCTCTGCAAACTCACCACCATCTCTCACCTTCAGGGCTTTCAGGGCAAGGGAATTTTTGCCCGCCCCTGCATCAACAAAGAACTGTTGGCTCAATACCGTGAGGGGCTAATTGTCACCAGTGCTTGCCTCGGCGGTGAGATTCCCCAAGCCATTTTGCAGGGCAAGCCAGAGTTGGCCCGCAGTGTTGCTGCTTGGTATCAAGCGACCTTTGGTGAGGATTTTTACCTTGAGATCCAAGACCACGGCAGTCAAGAGGATCGGGTGGTGAACGTTGAACTGGTGCGCATTGGCCGTGAGTTGGGGATCAAAGTTATTGCCACCAATGACTCCCACTTTATTTCCTGTCATGACGTTGAAGCCCACGATGCCCTGCTTTGTATCCAAACCAACAAGCTGCTCAGTGATGAGAAGCGGATGCGCTACAGCGGTACGGAGTACCTGAAATCCGCCGCTGAAATGGCTCGGCTGTTTCGGGATCATTTGCCCGATGAGGTCATTCAAGAGGCCTTGGCGAATACCCTCGCAGTAGCCGCCAAGATTGAAGCCTATAACATCTTTCGTGAGCCCCAAAGTCCAGAGTTTCCGGTGCCGCCTGGCCATACAGCAGATACCTACCTAGAGCAAGTGGCATGGCAAGGACTGTTGGAGCGATTTCACCTCAGCAATCGCCAACAGTTGGAGGCCACCTATCGGCAGCGTTTGGAATACGAACTCAAAATGCTCCAGCAGATGGGGTTCTCCAACTATTTCCTAGTCGTTTGGGACTACATCAAATATGCCCGCGACCACAACATCCCCGTGGGTCCAGGCCGGGGATCGGCAGCGGGTTCCCTTGTGGCCTATGCCCTGCGCATTACCAACATTGATCCGGTTCACCATGGCTTGCTCTTTGAGCGCTTTTTGAATCCTGAGCGCAAGTCCATGCCCGACATTGATACGGACTTTTGTATTGACCGCCGCGAGGAAGTCATCCAGTACGTGACCCAAAAATACGGCAGCGATCGCGTCGCCCAGATCATTACCTTCAACCGCATGACCTCCAAGGCGGTGCTCAAGGATGTGGCACGGGTGCTGGATATTCCCTATAGCCAAGCGGATCAAATGGCGAAACTGATTCCCGTGGTGCGGGGCAAACCGGTCAAATTGGCAGTCATGATCTCCGAGGAAACCCCCTCGCCGGAGTTTAAGGAAAAGTACGACAGTGATCCGCTCGTGCGCCGCTGGATTGATATGGCCATGCGCATTGAGGGCACCAACAAAACCTATGGTGTCCATGCCGCTGGCGTCGTCATTGCCTCAGAACCCTTGGATCAACTGGTGCCGCTGCAGCGCAACAACGATGGCGCAGTGATTACCCAGTACTTCATGGAGGATTTAGAATCCCTCGGCCTTCTGAAGATGGACTTTCTGGGTCTGAAAAATCTGACCATGATCCAGAAAACCCAAGAACTGATCGAGAAAAACCATGGTCAGCGAATTGACCTTGATGCTTTACCCCTCGATGATGCCAAAACCTATCAACTGTTAGCGGAAGGTAAACTGGAGGGAATTTTTCAACTGGAATCCTCGGGGATGCGCCAAATTGTCCGTGAATTGAAGCCCTCGAATCTGGAGGACATTTCCTCGGTGCTGGCGCTCTATCGACCGGGACCTTTGGATGCTGGGCTGATCCCGAAATTCATTAACCGCAAGCATGGGCGGGAACCAATTCAATATCAACATGAGCTTTTGAAGCCGATTTTAAGCGAAACCTACGGCGTCCTGTGTTATCAGGAGCAGATTATGCGGATGGCACAGGACTTGGCGGGCTATTCCCTAGGTCAAGCGGATCTCCTCCGCCGCGCGATGGGCAAAAAGAAAAAAGAGGAAATGGAAAAACATGAAGCCCTCTTCATCGAGGGAGCAGCTAAAAATGGTGTGCCCAGTGCCATAGCCCAAGAACTTTTTAAGCAGATGCTGGATTTCGCTGAATACTGTCTGAGTGGTGAGACCGCGGTGATGACCGTGGAATATGGTGCGGTTCCCATTCGGCGCTTGGTGCAGGAGCGGTTGACCTGTCATGTGTATAGTCTTGATGCCCAAGGTCATCTTTATACGCAGCCCATTGCCCAGTGGCATTTTCAGGGCTTCCGTCCCGTGTATGAGTATCAACTGGAGGATGGCTCGACCATTTGGGCAACACCGGATCACCGCTTTATGACCACCAGGGGCCAGATGCTGCCCATTGAGCAAATTTTTCAGGAAGGACTAGAGCTATGGCAAGGCCCGATCGCCCCCAGTCAGGCGCTTCTTCAAGGTCTCAAACCAGCGGTGCAGATGTGCTGCTAGGCAATCTTGAATAGCTTTACTCACCTGATCTAGGGGTTGGTCGGCATCAATCCGCTGCCAGCGATCGCTCCCTTGCTGAGCTAAGGCCATAAATCCCTGACGAACCCGCTCATGAAAGACCACCGCATTCTGCTCGAGGCGATCCGCTATGCCCCGCTGTTGGGTACGGGCAAGACCAACACCGACGGGAAGATCTAACCAGAGAACTAAATCCGCTCCTAGACCCCCCGTAGCAATCTGGTTGATGTGCTCAATGATCTGCAAGTCCAGCCCTCGCCCATAGCCTTGGTAGGCAACGGTAGAAGCCGTATAGCGATCGCACAGGACAATGCCCCCCCGTTGCAGTTGCGGACGAATGCCAGTGGCCACATGTTGGGCGCGATCGGCGGCATAGAGGAGCAGCTCCGCTAGGGGGTCAATCTCTAAATCACTATGGAGCAGCAATTGCCGTAGACCTTGGCCCAGGGGGGTCCCTCCCGGTTCACGGGTGAGGAGTAAGGGTGGATCAACATGGGAGGATCGTAGTTTTGCCAGCCAGCCACTTTCCTCTAACCACGTGGCGATCGCCCCCATTTGAGTGGTTTTGCCGGCGCCCTCTCCCCCCTCTAGGACAATAAATAAACCCGCATAGGGATGGGTAGCAGAATGCATGAATCCAGCAATGTCAAGAAAAGGTTTGATATAATCGCGGCATGCTGCCGGCACGATGCAAGGAACGCATACAATGGGGCTGATGCTTAATTTCCTGTGATTTCCTAGGCACACCAGCAGTCACAGCACCCCATTTGTGCCGTGAGTACACCAGAACCATTATTCGCAGATTATTAGTTTACCACTTGGCGGTTATGGCTCGATATGCGCGTGTTGTTACCATTGCACTCCCTCGGGCACGGCTAAAGGAAGAGCTGGTGCAAACCCTAGAGGCCTGCGATTTGACAGTGACCCATGTAGGGGACGATTACGTGGTGGCACGGGAGAGAACGCTCGATACTATTTCAATGTCCCAACTGGTTACAGTTGAAGTCCTGATTGATAAAACCACGCCCCAAAAGGATGTCACTAAGTTTGATCTGGTGCTCAAGAACAAGGAACTGACCCTCAAGAAAAATAATCACTGCTTTGAATGGTTTGACCGTGTGAGTCGCGCCATCGCCGAAAATGAAAACTGGGAATTAGTGAATACAATTGCAACACTGTGACGGCACTGCCAGCAAATGCAACGGTGACGATTGTGGGCGCCGGGGTGGTGGGCGCGGCGATCGCCTACGAACTGAGTTGTGTTCTTGATTCAGCGGAAACCCCGATTCTGGTCCTTGAAGCGCAGGGGGAGGAAGATTGGCAAGCAACAGGTGCCGCCCTAGGGGTTCTCATCGTCCATCTCAGTCGGCGGCGGCGCGGACGCAACTTTCAGCTGCGCCAGGCCAGTTTAGCACGCTACGAAACCCTGATTCCAGAACTGGAGGCGCAAACTGGGATCAAGATTCCCTACCAGCGCCAAGGCATTGTTGAAATTTGTACCACAGAAGCGGCGGCGATGGCCGCCCAAGCATGGTTGCAGGAACAGACGCCCCAGGGTGTGCAGTGGCTTTCTCCCGCCGAAGTTCAAGATCAATGTCCCCTTCTTGATCTTCACCATATTCACGGGGCCCTTTGGGCAACGGGCGATCGCCAAGTTACCCCTAAACCCTTGACTCAAGCCCTGCGCCAAGCCGCGCGTCAACGGGGGGTAAAGTTCTTCTATCAAACCCCGGTCCGACATCTCCAACCATCGCGGGGGTGGATTCTGGAATTGGATCAAACTTCGCTGGAGACTGAATACCTCATCTTGGCGGCGGGTCTGGGGACAACGCCCCTCACCGAAGCCCTGGATCGCCCTGTTACTCTGGAACCGGTTTTAGGACAAGCCCTAGAGTTTGCCTGTCAGATTGATGCGAACACACCAGTGATGACCGCTGAAGGGATTCATTTTGTCCCTTTGCCTTGGGGGCGAGTGTGGGTAGGTGCCACTGTGGAGTTCAACACTTTAGTTGGGAATCCACAAACCCTTGATCAACTCCATGGACGAGCCAGCGAGCTTTGGCCAGTTTTGCAAACAGCTCCTTTAACACAACAGTGGCAGGGAGTGCGACCGCGTCCGAGCGATCGCCCGGCACCAATCATCGAAAAAATGGATGACCGCACTTGGCTCGCCACTGGTCATTACCGCAACGGTATTTTACTGGCTCCCGTAACCGCCCAAAAAATTGCCGAATCCGTGATCACCACCTTGGCTGAGGGCAATGCCCCAAGGGGCACACAGCATTGATAAAATAAAATTCAGTGTTGTGGGACAGATACCATGGAAGTCAACCAACTCGGCTTGATTGCAACTGCCCTGTTTGTACTGGTGCCAAGCGTGTTTTTGATTATTTTGTACGTGCAAACGGAAAGTCAGCAGAAAAGTAGTTAAGATAGTGGAAAATCTCTATGGCAAGAGCGAAAACCGCTCTATGCTGCGAGAAATTCCTACAGTTTCTTTGTACAGCCTGTGACTGCTGCTTTTTCATCCCTTTGCATCGCGCCTACCCACATCTATCGCGGTTGGTCAATTTTCTCCCAAGCAGGGGAAGCCATTGCGCAATTGGGGCATCATCCCCTTTTAGTGGTTTCACCGCAGCGGTATCAGCAGCTTGAGCAGGAGTGGCAGGCGATCGCCCACTCCCATGATCTTACTTTCACCGTAGGAACATTCCATGGTGAGTGCAGCGAGTCTACCCTTGCCCAACTCCGCCAAGAGGCCCAAGGCAGTGATCTGATCATCGGCATTGGCGGTGGCAAAGCGCTGGATACCGCTAAGCTCTTGGGGCACCAACTTCACTTGCCCGTGGTGACCATCCCCACGTCGGCAGCCACCTGCGCCGCTTGGACAGCCCTTTCCAATGTTTATACAGAGGCCGGTGCTTTTGCCTATGATGTGGCACTCCACCGTTGCCCAGATCTGCTACTATTGGACTACGCCCTGATTCAAACAGCTCCGAAGCGAACCCTGCTTGCCGGCATTGGTGATGCCCTTGCCAAGTGGTATGAGGCTTCGGTCAGTAGTGGCCACCGCCAAGAAACCCTGATTGTCGCTGCTGTACAGCAAGCTCGTGTATTGCGCGATATTCTCCTACAGCGGTCTGCCGAAGCCTTGAACAATCTGGGCAGTCCCGCTTGGGAAAATCTGGTTGATGCCAGTGTCCTGATGGCAGGAATGATCGGTGGATTGGGGGGTGCCCAATGCCGCACAGTAGCAGCCCATGCGATCCACAACGGTTTGACCCAACTGCCCCAAAGTCAGGGCACCCTCCACGGTGAAAAAGTGGCCTACGGTATTCTTGTCCAACTACGCTTGGAAGAGATTGTCCAAGGCAGTCAACTGGCCACAAGTGCTCGCCATCAACTTTGCCAGTTTTATGAACAGGTGGGTCTGCCCCTGAGTTTAGAGGATTTGGGCTTCCGAGAGGCCAGCTTGGCGCAACTCCAGCACGCCGCTACGGTTGCCTGTGCGCCCCATTCCGATATTCACTATCTGCCGTTTCCCGTGACGCCTGATCTAGTGCTAGAAGCAATGGTGTCCACCGTGGTCGGCTACAGCGCCAAAGTCTTGGATGGGAGTGCCCGCTAGATGGGATTAGAGTGGATTCAGCCGGCCGATCGCCTTGGGGCATTGCCGCCCTATGTTTTTGCTCGGCTTGATGAACTAAAGTTGAAGGCTCGGCAGCAGGGACTCGACCTCATTGACTTGGGCATGGGTAATCCGGATGGCTCAGCACCGCGGCCAGTGATTGAAGCGGCTATTGCTGCCTTTGAGGAACCCAGCTACCACGGTTATCCCCCCTTTGAAGGCACAGCGGTTTTCCGTCAGGCCATTACTCGCTGGTATCAGCGCCGCTACAATGTTTCCCTTGATCCCGAGGGTGAGGCCTTACCCCTTTTGGGATCAAAAGAGGGACTGACACACCTGGCCCTTGCCTACGTGAATCCAGGGGATGTCGTCCTCGTTCCTAGCCCGGCCTATCCTGCCCATTTTCGGGGGCCGGCGATCGCCGGTGCCAACATTTATCCCCTCATTCTCAAACGGGAAAAGGGTTGGCTCATTGATCTGAGTGAGATTCCCAGTGACATTGCCCGCCAAGCCAAGGTTTTGTACTTCAACTATCCCAGCAACCCCACGGCGGCGATCGCCCCCCGCTCTTTTTTTGAAGCAGTGGTTGCCTTTGCCCGCGAATACCAAATCCTTTTAGTACATGACCTTTGCTACGCCGAACTGGCCTTTGATGGCTATCAACCCACCAGCTTACTTGAAATCCCCGGTGCCAAGGAAATCGGCGTTGAGTTCCATACCCTCTCAAAAACCTATAACATGGCGGGCTGGCGGGTTGGGTTTGTCGTGGGCAACCGCCACATTATTCAGGGCTTGCGTACCCTGAAAACCAACTTGGACTATGGGGTTTTTTCAGTTTTACAGAAAGCTGCAGAGGTGGCCCTGAGCCTGCCCGATAGCTACATTGCCTCTGTGTGCGATCGCTATCGCCAGCGGCGGGATTTTCTGATTCAAGGCTTGAATGAACTGGGCTG
The DNA here is from genome assembly GCF_014466085.1 of Thermosynechococcus sp. OHK43. Taxonomy (NCBI): domain Bacteria; kingdom Bacillati; phylum Cyanobacteriota; class Cyanophyceae; order Acaryochloridales; family Thermosynechococcaceae; genus Thermosynechococcus; species Thermosynechococcus sp. OHK43. Next base: position 3,326 of record NZ_JACOMP010000238.1, on the reverse strand, counting down.
GCAACTCACCCCAACCCAAGCAACCATGTATCTCTGGGTGCCCGTCCCCCTGGGCATGAGTTCAACAGATTTTGCCCTCAAGCTGCTTCAGGAAACGGGTATTGTTGTGACCCCCGGCAATGCCTTTGGCGAAGGCGGTGAAGGATACGTGCGGATCAGTCTCATTGCCGATCGCGATCGCCTAGGTGAAGCCCTTAAACGCATGGCTCAAGCGAATATCCGCTTCGATAGCTTAAGTCACTAACTCACCCCATCCAGCCATGACTAAAACGAATGCTGACCACCAACCCTCAAGGCTTCTTATTCTGGGTGCCCTCGGCGTCGTCTATGGCGATCTAGGGACAAGTCCCCTCTATGCCTTTGAAGAAACCTTTAATCCCCTCCACCTCCTAGCAGTTACCCCTGCCAATATCTACGGCATTCTCTCCTTGATCCTCTGGGCACTTGTCCTCATTCCAACCCTGAAATACGCAACCTTTGCCCTGCGTGCTGACAACGGTGGTGAAGGTGGCATTTTTCCCCTGATGGCCCTTGTCCTCTCGCGAATTCGCCTCAGTTCCCAATGGCGGCGCTGGGTAATCGTTTTCGGTCTGGTGGGCGCGGCCATGTTTTATGGAGATAGCACGATTACCCCTGCAATTAGTGTCCTCTCTGCGGTTGAAGGGTTAGAGGTACTCAGTCCTCAGCTTGGGGCTTGGACAGTTCCGCTAACGGTGGTGATTTTAGTGGGGTTGTTTTGGTTTCAACATCGGGGTACCACCCAAGTGGGGCAGGTCTTTGGCCCTATCATGTTCCTCTGGTTTATGACCCTAGGCATCCTTGGGGCAATCCACATCTTCGAGCAGCCCACGATTCTGAATGCCCTCAATCCTTGGTGGGGAGTACAACTGTTTTACGGCCATCCTGCCCAAGTGTTTTTCCTCTTGGGAGTGGTGATTTTGGCACTGACGGGTGCCGAGGCCATGTATGCCGATATGGGACACTTTGGCATCCAGCCCATTCGCTTGGCGTGGTATGGTCTGGTCTTTCCCGCCCTTGCCTTGAATTATCTGGGGCAGGGTGCTTTTATTCTCAAGCATCCAACAGCGACCCATAATCTCTTTTTCCAACTTGTACCTGAGTGGAGCGTATTGCCCCTAGTCATCCTCAGTACATTGGCCACCGTCATTGCGTCTCAAGCAGTGATTTCAGGCGCTTTTTCAATGACGGCGGCGGCCATCAAGTTAGGCTATCTGCCTCGCCTGCGCATTGATGTTACGGATGATCATCACCGTGGTCAGATTTATATTCCTGTAATCAACTGGTTGCTACTGGTTACGGTTCTGCTGTTGGTCATGACCTTTAGAAAGTCATCGGAACTTGCAGGTGCCTATGGTTTGGCGGTTAACTTAACCATGGTGGTTACAACCCTCTGCTTGATTCTGGTGGCGCGGCACCTATGGCGGTGGTCTATTGTGCAAATTGGCCTTGTTTGGGTCAGTATTTTAGTGATTGAAATTGCTTTCCTCATCGGCAACGCTCTCAAAATTCCCCACGGTGGCTGGTATCCCCTCGCTTTCGGCGGGGTTGTCTATATGCTCTTAGGAACGTGGCGACAAGGGCAGGTTCTGCTGCGTCAGCAACTCCTGCAAGCGAATGCTCGCTTTTCCCTCAAGGAGCTGCTCAGTCAAGGGGTTGCACGTGTGCCGGGGATTGCTGTTTTCTTCTCACCCGTTCCCCGCACGATTCCACTCAGCTTTATTCAAAACCTTCAGCATAACCATGTGTTGCATCAGCAGACGATCTTTATTCATTTAGCAACTGCGAATATACCCCATGTGCCCTTGGCAGAACAATTGGCCTATAGGGTCACCGATGTTGGTATTTATGAAATCATCCTTACCTCGGGGTTTCGCGATCGCCCGGATCTGCTACTTGCCCTTGAAACTTGCCAACATGCCCTCAATCTCCCCCTCAAGGGCCAGCCCATGAGTTTTTTCTTAGGCCGTCGGACCATCATCCCAACCCATTCCCCCGGCATGACCCACTGGCAAAAGGTTGTATTTGCTTGGCTATACCGCAATGCTGAGGATGCCATGACCTACTTCCGCCTGCCATCTGAACAGGTGGTGGAGCTTGGCATACAGGTAGAGATTTGATACGTGGGAACATTTATCCTCAACGGCTATTCCATGCGGTTTCTGCATCCTCGAGTGCCTGATCAATTGTCTTTTGTCCTAAGAGAACTGCCTGCAAATTCTCGTAGAGGAGTCGTTGTAGTTCTTTAATATCCCGCAGCGGGGGAATGAGAACCTCTGCTTGGCTCATTTGAGCAGCGCTGACGGATCGGGCAATGTCTACAGGAGTGGCCTTTTCGCCAATGGTACGAAAGTAGGGATCCGCTAAGGCTGCTTGTGTAGAAGGCAGGACATTTGCTTCCTTAGCAAAGGCAAGTTGGTTTTCATCATTGGTGACAAAGAGGGCAAATTCTACAGCCAGTTCAGGATGGCGACTCTGGCGGGGCACCAGTAAATTCATCACAGCAACATTTTTTTTGCCAGTCTCGCCCGTCAACTGGGGAGCGGGGGCTGAAACAGCTGCAATACCGGGGGCATTGGTGGCGATCGCGTTCAAAAATTCCGGACTGGTCATCAATAGAGCTGTTTGTCCCGATTGATACAGTTCAATGCCTTGGCGATGGCCTTCAGTGAGCACCTGCGGCGGCAAGAGTCCCTGACGATAGAGATCCAGCCAATACTGGAAAACAGCTTTGCCCGCGGGGGAATTAAAGGCAGCACGGCCTTGATCATCTACTAACTTCACCCCCATCTGCACCATGGCCTGCATCAGTTCGGCAGAGTCCTCGGGCACCATCGTGATAAAGAAGGCATATTTACCTGTTTTTTCCTTCACAGCTTTAGCCACCCTGGCCAGTTCTGCAAAGGTTTGGGGGGGGCGATCGACCCCAGCGGCGGCAAGAATCGCCTTGTTATAAATCGTTACCCGTGAGGTGAGGTACCACGGCACAGCAAAGCTCTTGCCCTCTAACGTCGTAGCCTGCCAGATATTCGGTAGATAACGCTCACGGACGGCGGGGGCTACATAGTCATTGAGATTTAGCCAAGCATTGCGTCCTGCCAACAACGCTGCAAAGTCGGGATTGAGGTTCACTACATCGGGAGCAGTGCCTGCCAACACCGCCATGAGAATTTTGGTCTGCATTGCCGTCCAAGGAATATCCACCCAGCGCACGTGGACAGCGGGATGTTGGGCTTCAAATTCCGCAATCAGGCGATTGAAGTAATCAGTAAATTTTGGTTGCAGTTGCATTGTCCAGAACTCAATCT
>NZ_JACOMP010000237.1:0-12306 GCF_014466085.1 Thermosynechococcus sp. OHK43 | reverse complement strand
GTGTGTGGCCTCTGGCAGCATCAAGCTCTCAAGATAGCGGTACTGATATCGCCGTGGACAGGTTTGCAGAGTGCGCAGATGGGCTTGGGAAAGTTCCATGGCCTAGATCCAACCCAATAGTGTCATGATGCCGTAGAGAATCCACAGCGTGGCAGTGGCGATCGCCCAATAGGGAGCTGCCCACAATCGTTTTCGTTGGTGGTCTGGGGAGTGCCACTCTTGGACTTCCACAAAGGGCAGGGTACCCCGTCGAAACCAACCGCGAATCACTAGCGATCGCCCCGACAAGGTTTTGAGATAGGCTGGCTCAAGGATTGGCCAAATCGGCCCCCAAGCTCTATGCCAGCAGCGCAGCAGAAACAAGCCATGATCCGTCTCCAGCCACAGGTGCTGTCCGAGGGCATTGCGCAAGCCCTTAGCTGCACACAACCTTCCCTTCAGCTCCACGGTGATACTGTCGAGGGGCAGGGCCGAGGGATAATGGAGGAGTTGACTCAGGGTGTAGGTTTGCGGTTGTCGCAGGGGATAGTAGGCATTGAACCGCAGAAGCAGACCTAAACCAATACCAATGGCAATGAAGCCCCGCGCCAGCGTCAACCCATCGGCTAACCACCAAAGGGGAAATGCGACCGGACCCAGCCACAGGGCAAGTTGGCCAATACCTGTGAGTATGAGGGCGACAACAAGGCCGGCGATCGCCCCCCAGAAGGGAGCAAGTTGTTGCCAAGCCCGTTGACAGCGAGGGGAGGAGGCAGAGGGTAGGGAAAGCAGGGGATCCAGTCGCCATTGCCGCGCATAGGTCATCAGGGCTTGCAGGCGCAGTCCAAGGGGACGATGGGAAGAGGTCAAGCGAAACCAATACCGCAGAGGGTGGGCGGTATCCCACTGGAGCAGCACTGGCCAATCGAGGGGTTGATCGCCCCACAGGGCGGCTTGGGTGGGGTTTAGAGGCAGAAGCAGGCGCAGGGATTCTAGGGAAGCACCGATTTCGCCTTGGGCACGCACGGCCGTTGCTGTGACTTCCATGAGGCGCAACCAAGCCATCACAAGGGTATTGGGATTCCCCACCAGGGCGGCGGCTTGGCGATCGCTATAGTACTGCCGCAGTTGATTGCTCCAAAAGCAGAGCAATTCTAGCCCCCGAAATAGGAGATAACTCCCCTGACTCAGGAGGGCACACAAACCATAAACCGTTCCCCTAAGGAGTCTTTGTTGCCACTGGCGGCTGTAGGGAGGTGCATGGCGATCCCCCCAACGGCTACACCAATAGTAAACGTCATAGGGCAGTTGCAACAGCAGTACAAGGGGCGTTACTAGCGTATTGAGCCCCAGCCGCAGTTGGGCAATTTCAGTGGCCATTAGAGCCAGCAGTTCCTCCCTAGAGAGCGATCGCAACAAACCTTCGCTGACAATAATTCGCCGCTGCCACCGTCCATAGCTAAAAATCACCGGTGCTGCCGTCATCAGACAGGCCACTTGGGGACGGGGTTGCCACCATGACCACGGCAAACGCCCCAAGAGCATCACCGTTTCGGGACTATACTCCTCAAGTTCGCCAGGACTAACAGGACGCAGACCATAACAGGCGCTCAATCGCCACGACCACAGCCAACTGCCACCACTGAGCAGCCCCAGCCCCAAGCAACCCACCAAAAACCACGCCATCAGCCCTTCCCAGCCCTGCAGGACTCCCAGTTGCTCATTGACCTCACTGAGAATGACAGCAATCACCCCTTGCAGCAGCCAAGCAATTAGCAGCAGTGTTGCCCCCTGGCTTAGCCACAGATAGATGCGAGGCACCTGCCGCAGTTCCATGGGTGGATTGGAAGCCTTTGCCGCAACAAATACAAGATGGGGGGAGGTCGGTTCCTCATCCATATAGCGTTCTAGTGCTGGTAGATGTTTTTGTGCCCAAGCCCGAATTGGTGGCAGGGGCGATCGCGCCAAGAGTTGGCACAGATCAATGGCCTCCTGCCATTGGTGAGTGTGGGCATAGGCTTTAATCAGGTGCAGGTGAGCCTTCAGACCTTCGCGGCGTTGACCGTAGCTGGCAATGACTGCTTTGAAGGCAGCGATCGCCAGTTGATAATCGCCGCGATTAAAGGCAGCCAAACCCGCAACATAGCGAGGATCTAGGCGAAAATCAGATTCTGGATCAGGCATATCCAAGTATTCCCTAGCTCACGGTTGCTGGTTACCACCGAGGGCATGGGCTTTCAAATCCTCTAGGGAGACATACTCAAGGGCACTGACATGGGTGGCCTCTAGAATCACAGGGGGAGCAACACCTGCTTCAAGGGCTTCACGCCAACGGGAGGCACACAGACACCAGCGATCGCCCGGTTTCAACCCCGGAAATTGATAGGCAGGCACAGGGGTCGAAAGATCATTGCCCCGCGAACGGGTAAACGTGAGAAATGCTGTCGTCATTTCTGCACAGACCACATGGGCACCGACATCCCCCGCCCCCGTCCGACAAAAACCATCCCGATAGAATCCTGTGAGTGGATTTTGACAGCAGCACTCTAAGGGGGTTCCCAACACATTCATTGCCGTCATCACAAATGTCCCCAAGTCCTTAACTCTCAGTTTAGCCATAGCATAGAAATTTCTTGAATGTCCTGATTGCACCCAATTGCTTTGCCATCAGCTAAACTAGGAGACGGTACCCTTACCATCCTAACTTGGTCTATGCCGAGTGTTGTTCCTCAAGAACGGCAACAGGTTACCCGCAAACACTACCCCAACTACAAAGTCATTGTCCTTAACGATGACTTCAATACCTTTCAGCACGTGGCTGCCTGTTTGATGAAGTACATTCCCAACATGACCAGCGATCGCGCTTGGGAATTAACGAACCAAGTCCATTACGAAGGCCAAGCCATTGTTTGGGTGGGTCCCCAAGAACAGGCAGAACTGTACCATGAGCAACTTTTGCGGGCGGGCCTGACAATGGCGCCCCTCGAACCCGAATAAGGATTGTTATTTATCAGTCCTTTATAAAGGGTGTTAGGGTGTTATCACGGCTATTAAAAACTTTGAATCCTGTTACCTTTCTTCATATGTCAGGATAAAAGGTAGTCCCAGAGATTGAGGAACTGCCTATGCCCGTCACTACGACCAAACGCCCACCCCGCTTAACCCTGCAGGTGTTGGACATTGCCCCTGAGACGACGGCAATTCGTTGCCTAGATTGGGATCGCGATCGCTTTGATATTGAGTTTGCCCTTGAAAACGGCACCACCTATAACTCGTTTCTAATCAAGGGTGAACGCATTGCCCTTGTGGATACTTCCCATGCCAAATTTGGCGATCGCTACCTCGATCAACTCTGGCAACTAGTGAACCCCAGTGACTTGAACTATCTCATCGTCAGCCACACCGAACCCGATCACAGTGGCCTCGTCAAGGACGTATTGACCAAAGCCCCCCATGTAACCGTGGTGGCCTCAAAGGTGGCATTGCAGTTTCTTGGGGATTTGATCCATCAGCCCTTTAGTCAGCAGCAGGTGAAAAATGGCGATCGCCTTGATTTAGGGAAAGGGCATGTTCTTGAGTTTGTCATGGCACCGAATCTCCACTGGCCAGACACCATCCTCACCTACGACCACGGCACCCAGACGCTCTTTACCTGCGATGTCTTTGGCGCTCACTTCTGCAACGATGATCCCTTTGACAGCGAGCCAGAACTGCTGGCGCCAGATTTCAAGTTCTACTACGACTGTCTCATGGGGCCCAATGCCCGCTCTGTTCTCTCCGCCTTCAAGCGCCTAGAACCCCTGCCACCGGTGCAGCTCGTTGCCACTGGTCACGGTCCGCTATTGCGCCATCATTTGGATCAATGGCTGGAGTCCTACCGCAATTGGAGCCAAGAGCAGGCTAAGGCCGCTACAACCGTAGCCATTTTCTATGCTGCCAACTATGGCTATAGCAATGCCTTGGCAGAGGCCATTGAACGGGGTGCCGCCAAAACAGGGGTGGTGGTTGAAAAAATGGATCTGCTCACGGCTGAACCTCAAGATATTCGTGAACTGACGGAGATTGCCGCTGGAATTATTATCGGCACACCACCGGCGACCGCTGTGGCTCAAACGGCCCTCAGTACAATTCGCGCTGCCGCCCACGCCAAACAGGCCATTGGTGTCTTTGAAAGTGGCGTGGCCGATGCTGAACCCGCCTATCCGCTGCTCAACCAATTTCGGGATGCCGGTCTAGTGCCCTCATTTCCAGTGATTCAGGTAACCGCCACCCCCACCGACGCCCTCTTTCAACAGGCGGAAGAAGCAGGCACTGACATGGGTCAATGGCTGTTGCGCGATCGCACAGTCAAGCAAATGAAGGCCCTAAACACTGATCTCGATAAGGCCCTTGGTCGCCTCAGTGGCGGCCTGTACATTATCACAGCCCAAAAAGGCGCCATTAACAGTGCCATGTTGGCCTCTTGGGTAGCGCAGGCCAGTACCGAACCCTTGGGGGTTTCCATTGCCGTGGCCAAGGATCGGGCAATTGAGTCATTTCTGCATGTGGGGGATACCTTTGTCCTCAACGTTCTCGAAGAGGGGAACTACCAACCCCTGATGCGCCATTTCCTGAAACGATTCCCCCCAGGGGCCGATCGCTTTGCCCATGTGAAAACCTATCCCGCCAGTAATGGCAGTCCGATTTTGGCCGACGCCCTTGCCTATCTGGAATGCACTGTTGTCAGTCGTCTGGATGCCCACGATCACTGGATTGTCTATAGCACCGTTGACAGTGGCCGCGTTTCCAAGCCCGATGGCATGACCGCTGTTCACCATCGCAAAGTAGGGAACCATTACTAAACTCGACGAGGGGGGCGATCGCCCCCGGCTAAAATTGCGCTAAACTAGGTTTGCTGCGGACGTGGCGGAATTGGCAGACGCGCTAGATTTAGGTTCTAGTACCGCAAGGTGTGTGGGTTCAAGTCCCTCCGTCCGCACTCTAGAATCTGATCCAGACTCCTGCAAATAATAGGCAATTGCTTTCTTTTGTATAAATCGAAAAATGTTGTAAAAACCATTCACCCGCGAGGGGGTTAGGCTAATTTCGAGGCCCGTTCGCTGAATAAAATCAGGCTTTAACTGGAGGATTTCTGCCGGAGTCAAGCCATTTACCCCCTCGATTAACAGTCCCACTAATCCCTTAGTGAGCTGGGAGTCAGAATCTCCCTGAAAGATCACTTTCCCCTCCTGCAAACTAGCAGTCACATATACCTGAGAGACGCAGCCGGGAACTTTATTTTCCGGTACCTTTTGCTCCTCAGGGAAAGGGGGTAGGCACCTCGCAAATGAAAGTAGATACTCATAGCGCCGTCGCTGCTCTGGGATCTGTTGAAAACGTTGGACAATCTGCTCAAGACGGGGAGGCAAGGGCTGGAAAAAAGGTGACATGGCGATTCTAGCAACGAGCTGGCGACAGAAAGTGAAAATCATTTTCACTTCGATTATACCTTCACTTGCCTAGGGAGACCCCCTGTGACCCCCCATCGGCTGCCTGGGCTAAACTTAAAACCTACAATGACATTCCCAGATCCGGATTCATCACCCAAAGTTGTTACTTCTATTGAGCAAGAGCTGGCTTCCTTGGGATTTGCTTTGATATCCCCGCTGGGTTATGCTATGGTTCACTTAGTTGCTCGGTTCTGGTGGGGATCAGCCATCAGACGTAAGGGGGAAAGTGCAGTGTGAATCTGCCGCTGTCCCGCAGCTGTGAGGAGAGATATCCCTCTCTAAGTCAGAATGCCCGCCGAGTGGTCAACCCGATACGTCAACATCTGCGAGGTACAGATGATAAAAGCAAGTTTTTTTGATTTCTATTACTGTCGAACTTCAAGCTTTGACCCCCCGAGGCCAAACTATCTGAGTTTAACCAACTGCTGCTAGGGAGTAGTGCTGCTGGTGTAAAGGTGGCAACTAGCTTTTTGCCGACTTTTCGCGGATTTTAGTTAGCCATCTCCGCGAGTTCCTGAATGGCGCTGTTTCTGAATCCGGAAGCAGCTAGCTTCTCCATTGGACTTACACAATTCTACACAATTTAGGTTAGGCAAACGATGAACATTCAAACCGCAACCCTAGGCTATCCCCGTATTGGCAAAAACCGTGAGTTAAAAAAGGCCCTAGAAGCCTTTTGGAGCAATCAACTGGATGCAGAAGCTTTGCTCAAAAAAGCGCAAGACATTGAATTGCAGAATTGGCAAAAGCAGCTTGAGGCGGGCATTGATCGCATTGGTATTGGTGATTTGAGTCTTTACGATTCTGTTTTAGATTGGAGCATCCGGCTTGGCATCATTCCAGAGCGGTACCGCTCTTTTACAGGTCTGGATCAATACTTTGCAATGGCAAGGGGCAAGGATGGTATTCCAGCCCTTGAGATGACTAAGTGGTTTGATACCAACTATCACTATTTAGTACCTGAAATTAGTGAGTCTTTTCAACCAACTGACTTCAGTGATTTCCTAGAAACTGTTCGTCGTGCTCAAACCCTCTTGGGCGATCGCGCCGTTCCAATCGTGCTGGGGCCTCTCACCCTCCTACGGCTCAGTCGGCTAGAGACGAACCTAGAGCAAGCTGTTTCCTACTTGGGCGATCGCTATCTCATCCTGTTGAGGGAACTCAAAAATCTAGGTGTTGTTGAAGTGCAAATACACGAACCCGCCTTGGTCTTAGAAGACGCTGATAGCCTTAAGAGCTTCTATCAATCCACATTTGATACACTGCGTCAAGCCAACCTACCGATCCATCTTGTGACCTACTTTGATGACCTAGGGGCAGCCTGGCCGTGGGTGATGGAGTTACCTGTGACATGCATCAGTTTAGACTTTACCCGTGGGCACAACCTAGCCCTGCTGCAACAGCATGGCTTCCCAGCAGATAAGCAGTTGGGGGTAGGAATTATTGATGGCCGCAATATTTGGAAAATTCGGCCTGAATCGGTGTTGTCAACCTTGAAAACGATTCAAAGCATCACCGCCAATATTCGGCTACATCCTTCATCTTCCCTGCAATTTGTCCCCTATGATGCAAAGCGAGAGGTCAAGCTACCAGAGCCTCTGCGAGAGGTCTTGAGTTTTGCTGAGCAAAAGCTGGATGAGGTAGTCCTCTTGGCTCAGGTGCTCAATAGCAATGATGGAACCCATCGCGAAATCTTAACGAAAAACCCCGAATTCATAGCCATACAAGCTCAATGGCAAGCTTTTGAGCAATTTAGCCCTGTCAATCCAACGGTACAGGCGCGGCTTCGCAATCTGAGTGTGCGTGATTTAGAGCGCCCGCTGCCTTACGAGCAACGTCGAACACTCCAGCCAACCCTGCCGCCCTTTCCAACGACAACGATTGGATCATTTCCCCAAACCGCCGAGGTTAGGCAACTGCGGGTGAAGTTAAAACGGCATGAAATTACCCAAGCCGAGTATGAAGCAGCAATCGATGAGGAAATTGCCAAGTGCATCCGGTTACAAGAGGAAGTGGGTCTAGATGTGTTGGTGCACGGTGAGTTTGAGCGCTCCGATATGGTCGAGTTCTTTGGCCAGCAGCTCTCTGGATTTGCCTTTACAGAACACGGTTGGGTGCAAAGCTATGGCAGCCGCTGTGTACGTCCACCCATTATTTATGGTGACGTTGCCCGCACTCAGCCAATGACCGTTCGCGAGTTTAAGGTGGCACAATCCCTCACCGACAAAATTGTTAAGGCGATGCTGACTGGGCCTGTCACTATGATTAACTGGTCATTTACCCGCACTGACATTCCTCGCAGTGAACAGGCAATGCAGATTGCCCTTGCTTTGCGAGATGAAGTTGCGGATTTGGAAGCAGCCGGTGCGAAGATAATACAGATTGATGAACCTGCCCTGCGGGAGGGGCTACCCCTGAAAGCAGAACGCTGGAATGAGTATTTGTCTTGGGCTGTGGATGCGTTTCGGTTAGCTGCTGGCGTTGCTAAGCCTGAGACCCAAATTCACACCCACATGTGCTACTCCGAGTTTGGTGACATCATTGAGCACATCGAGCGGCTCGATGCGGATGTGTTGTCAATTGAAAATAGCCGCAGCAACAATGAGACCCTATTTCAAATTACGGATGCCGGCTACAGACATCAAGTCGGCGTCGGTGTTTATGATGTCCACAGCCCAGCGGTGCCCAGTGTTGAGCAGCTAGTGCAACAGCTCCGAACTTCAGTTGAAAATTTACCCCCTGAACAGATTTGGGTCAACCCTGATTGTGGATTAAAGACGCGCCGCTGGGAGGAAGTGATTCCATCCCTGAAAAATATGGTAGAAGCCACCAGAACTATCCGGCAAGAGGCGATGCAATCTCAAAATAACGCCTAGACACTCTGTTGTAGCTCCTGGCAAAACCCAGGTCCCTTAGCAGTATATTCCGGATGTCGGTGAGGAAGAGATGGTGTTTAGGGTTGACAATGGCATTCCTTCCCACAGTGATTGAGAGGCTGGGCTCAATTCCTATCGGTGGCCTACCCTACACAGTTGGACTTTTGGTCATCGGTAGGAATTAGCAATATCAACTTCCTAAGCAACCGCGATATCTCAGCGAAGGACTGTTATGTCCAGGGGCAATCCTAATCCTGTTGAGTCCAGTTCTGGCCTGAATGGCTCTCTTAAGGAGAAACTAATGGATGAACTATCGGAAATGCCACATTGGCAGCAAGCCTTTATTGCCACGAATTTGTTAGTACTTGGATATAACGCTTGGGCAGGTTACCTATGGGGTGAGCGAGGAGTGGTTATTTGCAGTACCAATTCTCCTGAGTTTGGCATTGCAGGGGAATCTTTCCGAACCCACTTTGTTCCCCGTTCCCGCCTTGCTCCCTTCTTAAATGCTTGGTTAGCCGCTCCTGATACTGTGATTTTGCGCCATCACTTTATGACTGCCCACATTTTGGAAGCAGTGGATTCTTACCATCCAGCTACCGAATTAATATTCCTCTTGGAATCCTTTAATCGAGTAACGTTTTTCTATCTGAAGAACTTACCGATCGCCCCGCCTCAATGTTATGAACAGGTGCGTAGAAATTGGCAAGAGTTTCAGCCAGCTATTTGTCAAGGGCAGCGCCAAACTATGCAGTAGCTTTGGATTTGCCTATACCAGAACCAATGAATTGAGGCCTAGTAAATAGGTTGCTTAAAAATCCTTCTTTCTAGATTTATTTAAAACAGTTGGTTGGTTATGGACACAACTGGACTCGAACCAGTGACCCCCACGATGTCAACGTGGTGCTCTAACCAACTGAGCTATGCGTCCTTGGCTTTACTAGTTTAGCATACACAAGGCTAATCTTGCAGCAGTTTAACCGTTACATTTGTATCGGCGCGATCGCTCAACGACCGCGTAGCCACCCCTAAAATGACCGGCTCACTTACCCCCGGTTCAGGATGTTGGATAGTACGGGCAATCACGGTCAGGCGATCGCCCCCTCGGCCTAGCCGTCCCAAGGAAAATAAATCATTGGCTGCTTGTACTAGCGTTGCTTCAAGGGTACTGAAGTCAATATCGGCAGGAACAGTGATCACGGCTTGAGTGGCACCATTGTCATAGACGAGGGTGTATTTGCCGGCACCAGGCACTGGGGAGTGAACAATCGGCACAATACTCAGGGCAAAGAGTCCGACCGTCACAACACCAAGAAACCCACTAATACCGACAAAGCGAAAGCGCACACCCCAGCGAAAAACAAAAGCGAGTGCAGTCAAGCCGGTCATGGCAAGGGTGGCAATGCCTGCCCAGCGGCTATAGGTGGCAAAATCAGTGGGGGTCAGCACTACTGTTCCTCCTCATTACTGACAAAGCCATTCACAGGGGCTTGATCTTGTTGCAAGGCTGCGCGGAGGGTATGCCAGGTCAAGGTGGCACACTTAATCCGTACGGGAAACTGAGCCACCCCCCGCATCACATTCAGCTTCCGGAATTCTGGGGGAAACTCAAATTGCCCCTTCATCATGGCTTGGAACTGCTCCACCATTTGAAGGGCGCGACTGACGGGCTGACCCCGCAGGGCATCGGCCATCAAGTCTGCTGAAGCCATCGCGATCGCGCAGCCTTCCCCCTCAAACTGAATATCCTTAATGATTGTTTCGCCCTGCTCATTTGTCTGTAGGGCAACGGTTAAATCAATCGTGTCTCCACAGGAGGGATTATGTCCCCGTTGCTGGCGATCCACAGGCTGGGTGCGACCCCGATGGCGGGGTTTCTTATAGTGGTCCAGAATAACCTGCTGGTAGAGGGTGCGAAGATTATCAATAGACATTGAGAGTACTCTATGCTTGGTGCATCTACCCCAATAAACTAAACTATCTTAAGTGGCGAGGGTGGTAAGACTTTGCCAAAAAAGCGTCAGGGTGGCTGCCGTCCCGACACCAAACATCAGGGAGCGCCCTAAGGGAAAATTGGCAATGTAGCAAATACTGTATAAAAAGCGAGCTACGACAAAACTAAGGCTGGCGATCGCCACCGTTGCATCATTCACACCCGCAAAGAGAGTTAGCAGCACCGCCGCAGCAAAAGGCATGAAGGTTTCAAAGCTATTTTCATGGGCCCATACCGCCCGCTGCGCAAAGGGAGGGAGCTTCTCAAAAAGGGCACGGGGAGCCGCCATATCAAAGCCTGCCTGCAGGCGTCCTACCACCACAAAAATGTAGGGGAAATAGATAAGCAGTGTTGCCATCAGTAAACTGGCAGCCAGTAGCCAAGGGATATTGCTCAACATCATCTAGGCTCGCTCCAACACCGGTAGAGCAGCACTGATCCCCTCATTTCGAGGGGGCAATTCTTCGCAGAGGATTTCGCAAGCGTTATTGGGACTCTCAATCAACTTTACCCTATGAAGCGTCGCACCCAATTGGCGAATCGGCTCCTGCAACAACTGGGCAATGTAAATGGCGATATTTTCTGCCGTTGGCACCACCGTCGCGAAGTAGGGAATATCCTCATTCAAAAACGTGTGATCCAAAGGTTCAATCACCTGTTCCCTGAGGACTTCCTCGAGCTTGACCAAATCCACAACCATGCCGGTACGCGGATGAATAGAGCCCTTAACCGTAATCTCCACGTGGTAGTTGTGGCCATGGCCGTGGGGGCGGGCACACTTGCCATAGATGCGGCAGTTCTCTTCGTAGCTGAGGTCCTGAAGGGCTAGGCGATGGGCCGCACTAAAGTGAGTACCAACAGAAAGATAGGCTTCCATAGGGTCTCCCGTATAGTCCGCCCAAAGGCGGGGATGTTCAAACAGGCGAATGCGCACAAGGGGTAAATGGGGAAAGAGTCGATCCCAAATCACCCGCGCAATATGCTCAGTCGTGGGTAACGTGGCTTGAAACTCTGGCCACACCTCGTTGAGATAGGAAAAATTCAGGGGTTCAATGACTTCACGGCGAATAACATGCTTGACCTCAGACAGATTCAGCACCATTCCAAAGTCATCCACCGTGCCCCTTATCGAAACAATCAGTTCGTAGTTGTGGCCGTGACCGGGAAAGTAACTATTTCCACCAAACCGAGCCCGATTTTCTACGTCAGACCATTCCGGCAGCCAGTAGCGATGACTGGCGGCAAACTCAGCACGGCGGTGAATAATACAATCCATGTCAATTTATGAAGATTTGCAACAATTGTACCCTCTCTCCTTATCGTAACGGATTCTGGCTCTCCTAAGTATTGGCTTTTTTGACACACTTCCCTAGAGGCCGCCAAGGATAAAAGGCTTCTGCCGCACTTGGCCAATTAACCAGCGGAGACCGTGGTTACTGAGAATAGATAAAGGCCCCATAACCATGAGGGATTTCACCTCTGCGCGACTAATTTTAACCCCACCCCCCGGTTGGAGCATCGCCGTTGAGTGGGTGAGCTCCCGCAGGGTGGCATAGGCAAAAAGCAGCGGTAAGACGCAGAAAAGACGAATCGGAATCGCCGCCTTGGGTACGGATAGCAAGTAGGCTTGGGCTTCATCGAGATCGTGCCAAGCGAGGGCAATCAATTCTTTAATGGCTGCATGATTTTGCTGAAGATGCTCGGCACTGAGAATGGACTGATGACTGCTGCCTTGAAGTATTAGGGATTCATTGGGAATATAGATCGAGTTTTCGTGCTCTGCATCCCAAGCAATATCCTTGAGAATGTTCACTGTTTGGAGAGCTTCGCCAAAAGCAGCGCAGCGCTTGAGCAGCACTTGGTATTCATCGGCTCCAATACTGGGGGAGTGTTCGTACCACAGATCCGTCAGGAGATAGCCAACCGTACCTGCAACGTAGTAACAGTACTCTTTATATTCATCGAGGGT
>NZ_JACOMP010000236.1:0-16445 GCF_014466085.1 Thermosynechococcus sp. OHK43 | reverse complement strand
GCCCACGCTATAGAAAACGGTGCGATCGCCCTGAATCAGCAACTCTCGTCCTCCCAAGTCAACGCGCTGGATGGTTGTGACCGGGGTTTGCGCACTGGCCGCCGGAATCACACTAGGTCGTTGGGGGCGTGGCGGAGCCGTCGGCGGGGTAATTGCCGTGCTTGAGGGCACAATCACGAAGCCATCATGACGGGGAGTCACTTGCCAATCGGCATCTTGGGCGTCAATATCGAGGGTGATTTGGACTTGGCGATTGCTCTGGGCACGGATTTCGGCGCGGATGCGATCCCCACCAAAGCGGCGCAGTTCCAAGCGCCGAGGACTAAAGTTGCGAATGAGTTCACTATTGCTAAGGAGGATTTCCATGCGATCGCGCCACGGCCGGCGAATGGTGTAACTTCCTTCCGCCAAGGGGCGATCGGCAAACACTAGAAAACCTATTCCATCGGCACGCCAACTCCGAATTTGCAGGGGCTCTGTGGGCGGTACCGAAGGGGTGGAAGGGGAAGACGGTGGGGGCGGCGTCGGTAGCGAAACGGGTTGTTGCTGGGGTGTGGGCAGTTGCACCAACCAGTTATTGGCTGTGACTCCCCGAAAGCGCACCTGCTGTGGGTCAATTGTAAAACCCGCCGCATATTCAACCACAATCCGCGTGGTTTGGGGGTCAAACTGGGCAACCCGCACTTGGCGAATGGCACCACCGTAGTTTTGACTGATTGGGGGGCTACCGAGAACGACACCAGGCAAGTCAATGACAAGGCGGGTTGGGTTATAGACCAACTCAGCACGGGGCTGAACAGCGCGTTCGGTGCGAATTTCCAGTTGATTAGTGGCAGGGTTGAGGCGCCACAATTGCAGATCCCTGGCTGTAGCTGGCTGAGCCATAACCCATGCGGCGGTGGGTGCCCATAGACAACTCACCACAGCTCGAAATTGCCAAGAATGCCACGGTTGCTCCATTCCCTTTCCTCCACCAGCGATGCGCAATCCCACGGTTCAGTTGGCTCGCCAACCCATGCCCTCAAACGTGCTCAGCATACCTGATCGGGGATAGGTGTGTGAACTGGCATACCCTGCGATTTAGTTTTGCGCGATCGCCCTGCATCAAATTCAAATTTCAGCCTAGTTGCTTCAAGCTCACTTAGACGCACACCGTCCTCAATAAGTTCTGCTATTGCATGATCCAGCGTACCTGTCCGTAGTTTCTCAGGGAAAGTGTGTTCGGAGGAGTGGATGCCCAGTGGTCGCACCCACGATCGCCTGACATGGATCGTTATGCCAATGGTTGGCTTTACAGTCAGTGCCCTGACCCGCGATTGGGTTTGGGGGGCAATTGCCAGTAGCAGCTTTGGCATTGGCGGCTTTCTCCTCAGCCCTGATCTAGATACAGTCTCATTACCCTACTACCGTTGGGGCTGGCTACGGATAATTTGGCTGCCCTATCAAAAGATGTTTTGCCACCGCTCCCTTTGGACCCATGGCCCAGTAGTGGGAACCCTTATTCGTTTGCTGTATCTCAGTTTTTGGCTGGGGTTAGGGCTGGGACTGATTGCTGGCGTAGCCGCCTGTACGGGTCATCTCACGGGACTACAGGAATGGCTGCATCACTGGTGGCGAGTGGATTGGCGCTGCGGAGTCGCGATCGCCCTTGGCCTAGAGCTATCGGCACTACTCCATGTCACAAGCGATTTGGTGGTTTCCCAGTGGCGACGCTGGCACCGCTAGTGGTGGTGTGTACGGCAGGGAGGTGGACTAATCGAGCGATCGAGCCAACCCACTGCCTGTTGGAGATGCGCCAGTGCCTCAGCATCATTTTCCTTGAGAAGATAGACCAGAGCGGCAGCCGCTTGTTCGAGGGCACGGGCACGGCGATTGCCTTTGAGGCGATGCCAATCTTCGGGAGCAATCCTAACCGCGTCAAAAAGAGCAGTAGCCAGTTCTTTTGTACTGAGAGTGGTTTGCACGATGACTTAAACGATATCCAAAGAGACAACTATTAGTTTAACTAGTTTAAGTTTAACTAGTTTAAGGAGTTGTCCCCTGCCCCTAACGCCCCTGGAAATGGAACCTTACCCTTGAATGGTCACGTCTAAAATAAAGGCAGGTGCATCCCGCCAAGGAGAGATCGTGATGGTAGCAAAAGTCACCCGCTCCCGCCCCGCATTGATTGTGCTGGCTGTTATTGGCCTTGCCTCGGCTAGTACAGCGGCATGGCTAACCTTGAATCCTCCTCGGCAGGGAGATCCAGTTCTCAATTCGGCGGAAGTTGCCCAGCAGCAGGAAACTCAAATCTTTTGGGTTAAAAATGAAGGGGACACCTTCATGTTAGTGCCTACAACAGTACGGATTAATACCTCGGCAACACGGCCAGAACTCTCTATCCGATCGCGTCTGGAGCGGCTTTTGGCGGGGCCTGCCAATCAAGATGTCACCACCGGCATTCCGGAAAATACCCGTGTCAATTGGGTAGAAGTCAAAGCCGATGGCATCCATATCGATCTCTCCCCAGAGTTTACCAAGGGCGGGGGGAGTGCTTCGATGCAAGCGCGCTTAGGGCAGGTCTTGTACACAGCAACGGCAAGTGATCCCAAGGCACCGGTTTGGATTTCCATTGGTGGTGAACCGCTCCGTGTCCTAGGGGGTGAGGGGCTAGAGGTGACGCAACCGATGACCCGTCAAGACTTTCAAACGGCCTTTGCCCTCCGCATCCAGTAGTGCCAAGCAAGTCCAAGAAGCATGAGATCACACCCCGCTACCCCCACTTGCACTTCGACCCAAAAGACCAGCCCGAGACAGCCAAGTAAACCCACAACCGCAAGCCAGCGGGGGAATTGTCGCTCCTTCAGTTGCAGTGCGGCAAGGTTGGTAAGGGCGTAGTCAATCAGCATGCTAAAGGGACTAAAGGACCATGTAGTTTTCACATTGCCAATGGGGATCAATAAGCCAATCCCCCCACTCCCAGTGAGAATGGCAGCGACAGGTTGTTTGCCTTGGGGTGGCATCTGAGCTCAAAAGGAGAATCCCCAGATTCACTTGAGCCGATCGGCGGAGCCCCAAAACCACCACGCCGGTCAAGACCGCCAGTAGCCCCAGAGCAGCCATCACTTGCCAGCGCCTGCTGCTGTCTTTTAGGCCCAACCTTGGAGGAGATAAGCCACAGACCCAAGGGCGGCAGTGCCGAGGGAACCGATTTGGCCACTAAAAACATCCACCCTGCTGTAGAGCCGAAAAGGGGAGTGGTACCCATAGTCGTCAGTGCCCCCCACTCACAGGATGGGAGACAGCCAATTGGGCACTCCTGAGGCCGTTACACAATCGCTGCTGCTAGGATGAGGGCTATCAACACCCAAGAGCCACTGAGGTCGGTGGCGATGCCTAAACTGACAAACAGGCCCGTACCAATCATTGAGCCTGGACCGTTAAAATTGCGCCCCAAAGTCCCAGTTCGCGTTTGAGGATGGAGGTAGCTTGAGAACTAACGAACGCCTTCTAGCCTAGAGGATAGGGACGGCGATCGCTATAATTGGAGCAATTCTTAGCACTCCCACAGGTATCCGGATCATGGCCAGTCCAGAATCCCCTAGCAACCAACCCGACGACCTATTAGAGAGCATCATCAGTGATTTGGGTGAGGTGGACGGCCCCCCTGCACAGGGTATTGATCTCAACTCCCTGACGGCTGAATTGGAGTCCCTCACCCTTACTGCACAACAGCGGGCGATCGCCCACAACCAATCCCTACAGGCGCAAATTAGCGAGCTCACTGCAGAACTCAACAATGTTCAACAGCAACGAGATCAACTGAGCCAAGACCTGGAGCGCCTTCAGCAGGCGCATGAAGCCCTCTTGGCTAAGATGAACGAACTAGGGGCACAGGTAGCAACCCCAGCGATAGAAACAGCCCCTCTAGAGGCGGAAATTGCCCGTCTTCGCGAAGAAAATGACACCTTGAGCGGCCTGCGGCAAAATCTTGAACAGGAACTGGCACAGGCTCTCATTCAGCAGGACGAACTGCAGCAGCAACTCGCGACGTTGCAACTTCAAGCCTCCCAAGTACAGGAACTGCAAGCTCAGCTAACTGCCCTGCAAACCGAAAAGGCGGCTCTGGAACAGCAAGTGCAAACTCTCCTAGCTGCTGCCCCAGCGGCGCCTTTGGAGGATACGGCACTCTTAGGGAAGTCTCCCAATGCAGACCTTGCTCAACGCTTGGTGGAGGTGACACGGCAACTCACCCAAGTGGAAGAAGAGCGCGATCGCCTGCACGAGGAACTTTCTCAAGTCCAAAACGAACTGCAGAGCCTGCAGCAGGATTTAGAAGGATTGCGCAATCAATCCTCAACCGTTGTGCCCACCGACCTCACCCTTGCTGCCCAGGAAAATCACCGCCTGAAGCGACAACAACGGCGACGCGACACAGTGCTTTGGATCAGTGGCATTGCAGCAACTGTGGTTTCTGCCTTGAGCGTCAGCTTAAATCTCCCTCAACCCCTTGGCCGCATTCTTCCCCCTGTTGCTGCCTTAGCGGTTCCTGTGATCACAATGCTGGCCGGTGGGTCAACCCCTAGGGAAAAGACTGCTTAGGCGATCCCCCTCTGGGCTAAAATTTTAGGGCAGGGACGCTTTGCTTAGGAGTTTAGATTACCGTGGCCAATCTCAAAGCTATTCGCGATCGCATCAAAACAATTAAAGATACCCGCAAGATCACTGAAGCTATGCGCCTTGTGGCGGCAGCAAAAGTTCGCCGTGCCCAAGAGCAAGTAATGGCGAGCCGTCCCTTTGCCGATCGCTTGGCCCAGGTGCTCTACAGCTTGCAGACTCGACTGCGTTTTGAGGACGTGGACTTACCGCTGTTGGCAAAGCGCCCTGTGAAGACGGTGGCGTTGCTGGTGGTGACGGGCGATCGCGGGCTATGCGGTGGTTACAATACCAACGTCATTCGCCGAGCCAAGGAACGTATCCAAGAACTCGAAGCTGAGGGCCTCAAATACACCTTAGTGATTGTTGGTCGCAAGGCAGCTCAATATTTCCAGCGCCGCGACTATCCCATTGATGCAGTCTATTCTGGCCTAGAGCAGATCCCCTCCGCCAGTGAAGCGGGTCAAATTGCCAGTGAACTGCTCTCCCTCTTCCTTTCGGAAACGGTAGATCGGGTGGAGCTCATCTACACCAAGTTTGTCTCCCTCATTAGCTCAAAGCCGGTTGTCCAAACCCTGCTCCCCTTAGATCCTCAAGGGCTGGAAACCGCCGATGATGAAATTTTCCGCCTGACAACCCGGGCCTCCCATTTGGAAGTCAACCGCGAGAAAGTGACCTCGACCCTGCCTGCTCTACCCCCCGATATGATTTTTGAGCAGGATCCGGTGCAAATTCTCGATGCCCTACTGCCCTTGTACTTGAATAACCAGTTGCTACGGGCACTGCAAGAGGCCGCCGCCTCAGAATTAGCAGCACGGATGACGGCAATGAACAACGCCAGCGATAATGCTCAAGCCCTGATTGGTACCCTGACCCTCTCCTACAACAAAGCGCGTCAAGCCGCCATTACCCAAGAAATTCTCGAAGTGGTGGCCGGTGCTGAGGCTCTGCGCTAGGAGTTGACTTTTGAAGCTCCTTTTTGTTTCCACTTCGGTTGGCCCCCTAGGCACAGGAAAGGGGGGCGGTGTTGAATTGACGATCCTCAATATGGCTCAGGCCTTGGGCGATCGCCAGCACACCCTACACATCCTTGCCCCCAAGGGTTCTCACTTGCCAGTAGCGGCAACCATTGAAGAAGTAGCGGGAAACCTGCAAGTGCCAGCGCAGCATCAAACCCGCGATCAACCGATTCTCCTGCCCCCCAATAGTGTCTTAGCCAATATGTGGGCACGGGTGCGGCAGCTTCAACAGGACTTTGATGTCATTGTCAACTTTGCCTACGATTGGCTGCCCTTTTACCTGACACCGTTTTTAAGCCGTCCTGTGGGGCATCTGGTAAGTATGGCCTCAGTCTCCGAGGTCATGGATCAGGCGATCGCCAGTGTCATTGACAAGTATCCGGGAACCATTGGTGTCTATACCCGTACCCAAGCGGCCACCTTCCCCTTTGGCGATCGCTGTGTGTGTTTAGGCAGTGGCCTTGATCTTTCGCTTTATGACTTTTGTACAGAACCAGAGGATGCCCTTTGCTGGCTGGGGCGGATTGCTCCCGAAAAGGGACTCGAAGATGCGGTTGCCGCTGTCAATGTCACTCGCACCCCCTTAAAAATTATGGGACAGTTGCAGGATATAGATTATTGGCAGCGCATCCAAGCTGACTACCCCAATGCCCCGATTGAATATCTGGGATTTTTCCCCACTCGAGAAATGCAAGCCCATCTGCGGCGGTGTCGCGCCCTGTTGCTCACCTCCCGTTGGGTTGAGGCCTTTGGCAACGTGGTCATTGAGAGCCTTGCCTGTGGCGTTCCCGTCATTGCCTACAATCGTGGTGGGCCGAGGGAAATTATCCGCGATGGCCAAACGGGGTTTCTCATTACCCCAGATTCTGTTGAGGCTTTAATTGCCGCCATTGGCAAGATTGATCAAATTGAGCGGGCCGCCTGTCGGCAGCAGGCAGAACAGGAGTATAGCTTAGCTGTTTATGGGGATACGGTGGAGCAATGGCTCCAGCGGATCGCAGCTTCCTTCCGTCCTAAATCAACAAATGTTGCATAGCAAATTCCGTGCTCCCCTATACAATAGGCAAGGTGCTAGCGGAGATGACACCTGAATGAGCTGGGTTCTGTTCCAAGGGACAAAACGGGGACGCTCACCCTTGCTCATTTCCTTTACGATGGCCACGATCGCCAGTGGGGGTCTGGGAGTCTGGTTTTTGCGGAGTTTATCACCGACACCTATTGCGCTGTCAGAACCAATGCCTTTACCGAATGCCGTTCAGCTCGAACGACCGCTACCCCGGCGGATTTTGGATGGCCGCGATCCCCTACTGGCAACTGTCCCGAAGACAGCCCCTCAGCCACCGATGGCTGCCTCTACCCATGCCAAGGCAATGTTGCCCCCAGTGGCTTTGCAACCCGTGCCTCCGAGCCAAGGCCCTGCCCCTCAAGTACGGGTGGCGATCGCCCGCGATCAAAGTCAACTCATTGTTGGCACCGCAGTCGCCACTACCGTCACCAATGATCAACAGCAGGTGATAACGCACCTTGCTCCTTCCCAGGGAGTTGTGGTAACGGCCCGCGAGGGTATGTTGCTCTGGAATGGTCAACCCCTTGCCCCCTCCCTGTGGCTTCGCCCCAGCAATCAACTCACCTTTGTTGGCGATAAATGGTATCGCGGTATTGTCCGCCTCATTGCCCAGGGCAATGCCATCACGGCTGTCAATCAAGTGGACTTAGAAGAGTACTTAGTGAGTGTGGTCGGTTCAGAGGTCTATCCCGACTGGCCAATGGAGACCCTAAAGGCCCAGGCGATCGCCGCCCGTTCCTATGCCCTTGCCCACATGTTCCAGCCCGCTAGCCGCTTTTTTGATCTGGGGAACGACGAACGCTGGCAAGTGTATCGCGGCATTGAGACGGAGTGGAACACCACTCAAGCGGCAGTGCAAGCGACGCGGGGTATTGTTCTCACCAAAAGCGGCCGCATCATGATTTCGATGTATGCCGCTACCGACGATATTGTGCGGGAGGTCTTTGGCGGGCGTGGCATGAGTCAGACAGGCGCCTATGAGTTGGGCAAGCGCGGTTACAACTATCTGCAAATCTTAGGCGCCTACTACCCAGGGGCAGGTTTGTCCCAAATTCGAACCCAATAACGATTTTTCACCGCAGTAGAGGGTGCCTATTTTGAATGTCACTCAGGAACGTGCCAAGTCGGGCGATCGCCAGGGTGCCCGCTCCTGTGGCAGCACAAGAAAACACAAATAGAATAGTGCTCGGAGTGGGTGCGCAGTGTGGCAAGCTGTAAAACGGATAGGCAAAAATCTACAACCATAGTGAGATTGTGTCCCAAAGCAAGGAAGAGCATTCCTAAATTTGGACCAATACCGTCGTCATTGCTAGGCTCTCAATTATGGGGTGTATCGAGGAATTTATTCAACAAACTGCTGCGCAAAAAACCCATCCTGCCTTTGTCCAGGGATGGCAAAAACTGGCGCTGAATCAATGGAAGTACAAAAACCATCAAGCAGCCATCTCCGCTCTCAATCATGCCCTAGCAATAGATCCTAACCTAGCAGAAGCTTGGTATCGTTTGGCACTGCTCAGTGGTGCTGATAGCGATTTGCAACAGTGCCTTAGGGCCTACGAAAGAGCCATTGAACTCAGACCCGACTGGCAAATTGGCATTGATTTTCTCAAATCTCTAAGTTATCTCCTCTACGTTTACAAAGATGTAGAAGAGCTAAATGAATGTCGCCAAAAAATTAGGGAATCGATATCCGATTTCTATCAACGGTTTCAAAGCTTCCCTTTGGATCAGAAGAAATATCTGTATCAGTGGTTGGGGATGCTGGGGACATTTTTACTGCCCTATCAGGGGGATGAAACCCGCGATCTGCAACGAAAATACGGCCGGATGGTCCATGAAGTCATGATGAGTGTTATTCCATCTGCCCAGGAACGGCCACAGATGCCAGCCCTTAAGGCCAATGAGCCACTGCGGATTGGGTTCGTCTCCGGTCACTTTTTTGAGCATACGGTTTGGAAACTGATGCTCCATGGCTGGCTCAAACATCTCGATCGAGAAAAGTTTCAGATGTACGGTTACTATGTGAGGGATTTTAGCGATCGCTGCACGGAGCAAGCAAAAACCTACTGTCATCGTTTTGTCATGGGCAGCAAATCCCCTCAAGAATGGTTTGAGGAGATCCGCGCTGATCAATTGCATTTAGTGATTTTTCCCGAACTGGGGATGGATTTAGAAGTGATTCAGATTGCCGCTTTAAGATTGGCCCCTATTCAATGTATGTCTTGGGGGCATCCCGACACCTCTGGCCTGCCCACAATTGATTATTTCCTCAGTAGTGAGCTGATGGAACCAGCCGATGGCGAAAAGTATTACGCTGAAAAACTCATCAGGCTAAAAAACTTGGGGATTGCCTTTAGTCCTATGCCGCCAGACTCGCGATCGCCCATTACCCGCGAGGAATTTGGCCTCAAAAGTGATGCGGTTATCTACGGCTGCCTCCAGAGTGTCTTCAAGTATCTGCCACAGTTTGACTATGTCTATCCAGAAATTGCCGCAGCTGTGGAAAATTGCCAATTTGTCTTTATTACCCACTTTATGACTAAAAAGAGCCGCCAACGGTTTGAACAGCGCCTAGAACGGGCCTTTGCTGCCAAAAATCTTGACTATAGGGAGTACTGCTTTTTCTCTCGCCCCTTAAACCTCTATGGCTTCACCTCAGTGTTGCACTGTCTGGATATTTTCTTAGACAGTTTAGAATGGTCAGGGGGCAATTCAACCCTAGAAGCGCTGTACTATGCCCAAGTACCGATGGTAACCACACCGGGGCGCTTTATGCGGGGGCGGCATACAGCTGCTATTCTGACGCTGTTGGGGATACCCGAGTTAATTGCCCCAGATGCGTCTGCTTATGTTCAAAAAGCGATCGAACTGGGTCAAAATGCTGACTATCGCCAGTGGATTCGCGCCAAAATCCAAAACAATCTCCCAAACGTGTTTGAGGATCAGGCGGGAGTGCGCTCCCTTGAGGAGTTTATTTGTGCTGCGGTGCAGGCGTTTTCCACCTCTGGCCGCCTCCTATAGGTGCTTCCGATTGAGAGCAAGATAATCAACCTAAGACAGCTTGGGCGTCCCTTGTAAGGCGGTGACAATCGCGAAGATTAAAAATAAAGCACCACCGCCCAAGGTCAGTGTCCGTTCTGAAATGCGCCCAGCTAGCAAGCCGCCACCCAAGACAGCGATCGCGGTACAAATCCCGTGGCCAGCAATGGCACCGAGGGCAACACCGAAGGCCTGGCTAGCGGCAGCAAGGGTAATTGTGGCAATTTGGGTGCGATCGCCCCATTCGGCCATAAGGGTTAAACTAAAGGCTTCCACAAATGCTGCCCAAGCAGGGTTACTGCCCCAACGGCTGAGATTGGCTTCCGCTTTTTCCACTGTTTCCACTGCCGCTTCACACTCGTCCTCACAGGGACTATTCCCCATCCGCCAGCCTTGAATCAGCATCTTGAGACCAAAAAAGGTGAAGAGCAAAATCGCGGCGGAAACGGTGAACTCTCGGGGTAAAAGTTGAAAGACCTTGCCCACGGCCACTGAAAGCACTGTCATCACCATTAGAGCTGCCCATGATCCTAGGAAGACCCACCGCTTGCTATGACGAGTTGCCAAAATCATGGCAATAAAAAAGGTCTTGTCTCCTAGCTCAGAAATTGTGATTAGGGTTAGCCCCGCAGTAAAAGCCGTTAGCATAGGAAAAGATTCAAACTTTACCATCCCCTACAGTACCACGCTGGCATGACTGCACCGAACTTGACTGCTATTTTGAATCAGGTTGATTTACCCCTCGATTGGCTAGGCCTACGTTACGTTGAGGAAATTGTCACGACTCGCAGTGCTCGGGATGGACATCCTGAAATGAACCAGCGATCGCGCCAACGGGGTGTCATGGTAGAGGTCCTTGTGGATGGTCAATTTGCCTATACAGCAACCCCAGATTTGCGCCCCAGCGCCATCCATGGGGCGATTCGGCGGGCCTATCAACAGGCGAAAACGGCCGCCCATTGGCGGGTCTTTAACTTTACACCAGCCGCGCGGGGCAAGGGCAAGGGGCACTACCGATCGCCCCAACAGCAACCCTTTGATAACCTTTCAGCGGCGGAGTTGAATTACCTACTTCAGGATATTTGCCATAGCCTGAAGGTGAGTGACGAGATTATACAAACCCGCGCCTTTGTCCAAACCGTAGAGACCACTAGCCAGTGGTTCAGCAGTGATGGCGGTCAAATTGAACAGCAGTTTTATCAAGTGCTCACGGACATGAGTGCTACGGCTCAGGGGCCAGGGGTCGTGCAGCAACGGACAGATCACGGTTGGTTAGCCCGCTGCTATCAAGGAGGGCTAGAGTGGCTGAGTGCTGATCAGTTGAGGGATCGCGCCCGTCACATTGGCGAGCAGGCCGTTGAACTCCTCAGGGCCCAAGAGTGCCCAGAAACAACCACAACGCTGGTCCTTGCCCCCGACCAAATGATGCTGCAAATCCATGAGAGCATTGGCCATCCCCTAGAACTGGACCGCATCTTGGGGGATGAGCGCAACTACGCCGGCGGCAGCTTTATTCGCCTTGAGGACTTTGGGCAGCGGCAGTATGGTTCCCCCCTCTTGAATGTGACGTTTGATCCCACCGTTAGCGGTGAACTGGCCAGCTATGCCTTTGATGACTTGGGGGTGCCGGCGAAACGCCTCTATCTGATCAAGGAAGGACGCCTGCTGCGGGGTCTAGGGAGCCTTGAAAGCCAGCAGCGCGCAGGGGTTGATGGTGTGGCCAATGCCCGTGCCTGTTCTTGGAATCGTCCCCCCATTGATCGTATGGCCAACTTGAACATCGAGCCGGGGACACAATCCTTTGATGAGATGATCAGCAACATCGAGTCAGGGGTATACATGGCATCCAATCGCTCTTGGTCAATTGACGATTATCGCCTCAAATTTCAGTTTGGCTGTGAATATGCCAAGCTGATTGAAAATGGCCGCCTGACCCGCACACTGCGCAATCCCAACTATCGCGGCACGACCCCAGAATTTTGGCAGAGTTTGATTGCTGTGGGAGATGTCTCCACCTTGGGCCTCTTTGGCACACCGTTTTGTGGCAAGGGCGAACCCAATCAAGCCATTCGTGTCGGCCATGCTTCACCGGTATGTGCCTTTGCCAATATCCAAGTCTTTGGTGGTGGCTAGGGAATGGGCGAGGTCAGACTCGAACTGACATGGGGAAACCCCGCTACATTTTGAGTGTAGTGCGTCTACCATTTCGCCACTCGCCCTCAGACTTATTACTATACCATGCTTTACCATGCTTTAGGACGACTCAGCCAGCTCCAGAGTGTGACAAGCGCGATCCACAAGGGTCTGTAGGGCGCCGAGTTGCTCAGTGTGCTCTGAGTAGTATAGGTTGGCATTGCCGCGATCGGTGTCCTCCCAAAACCTTGGCTCAGCTTGGCGCAGGCGATCGCAATTTTGATGAAAGAGGCGCTTGAATTCCGACAGGCCCAAAACCACTGCATCCTCCACCATGTCCTCAACAATCCGCTGGGCAAACTGGGGTTGCTGCCGTGCCAAGTAAAAGAGAGCGAGCCCCATTTGCAGTAGGCGCACGCCTGTACTTTTGCCATAGGGGCGATCGCCATTTTGGGGTGGGCGCAGTTCCGGCGGATTATCCAAACGAAGCATTTCCTCAAGGAGTTCCAGTTGTAGTCGCTCCTCCCACCGCTGCTCATTCACGAGGATTAAGACCTTTTTGAGCTCAGCGGCAAAGACATCCACAATGAAATAAAGGGCAGGACTACTTTGCGCCAACTCATACACTTCATTGCCGTAAGCCCGCAGATGATTCACACATTTTTGGGTGAGGTGGGGGCGCTGGTAATGTACCAGACTCTCAATAAACCGCCGATAGTGAAAGGCTAAGTTATAGAGGTTGCGTGCCTCATTGTGACGATTACCGTGTTTAATGGCAAAGCGCATCATGGTATTGAAGCGAATAATGATTAAGTCCAGCAAAATGTCATCGCCTCTACTGAGAATGTGTTGGGCGATCGCGCACATCTGGGAGCCACACAACGATGCTAGGGGAAACTGCCCCTCCTCCAAAAAGCGCACATAGGCATTCCCTAGGAGCCGGAAACACTTTTGCTCGTAGAAGGTGTGGTTCTCTTCAATCTGGCTAAATTGATCAAACATGGTCTTGAAGGCAATATCCCCCTTCACCGCACCACTCAAGCGAAAGAAATAGTCTGGATAGTTCGGCTTGCAACTGATATAGTCCTGAAGCAGTTCACTGACAGCGCTAATAATTTCTGCTTGCGTCCCACGAAATGCCACATAGGCCAGCAAATCGTCCAATTGGTTTAGGCCGGCAATGAGGTAGGCTTGACTACGGCGCAGAAACTGGGGTTGGTAGGAGAATCTATCCCTGAAGATGACGGCAAGTTGACTCATGTAGCGAGACTGGTGGCGGTAAATTTGCTGCACCACGCTTTCCGGTTGGATCGACTGCAGGATATAGAAAATGTAGGGCAGCGCCGTCAAAATGGCCAAGGGCAACAGTCCATACAAATTCAAGAGAATGCTGCCAACGGGCTGCCTCCCCAAGTCCTGCAAAACCTTGATGTAGAAGATATGAGCACCTCCCAAAACTAGGCTCCAGACATAGATCAGGCTGATCCAGTCCTGCATGTACAGTTCAGTAATCTTGGGGATATTTTGGGCGGCAATGGAAATCACAATAATCAACGTGCCAAGGGTGAGGCCGATGACTGACAGCCACACCTCTGGGGCAAAACTGGTGTCAAAGGTGCCCGCAACTGACCAAGCAAAGAGGGTTGGAGCAGTGCGTTTGAGGTGAGCTACGACGACCTGAGCACCGCTATCTAAAAGGGTAAGGGCGGCCAGACTGACAGCAAAGGCCACCAGCGATCGCGGCAGATGAGGAGTGGTCAAGCACCAGCGGTGGAGTTTCTTCAGCATTTATCTCTTTGGGTCTCTTTGGGTCAATGGCCTCCGCTCCCGACTATGGCACACCAGTGGGCAAATTTTTTGTTCCCCCTTTGAGATCTTGGAAAATTCATGCTAGTATAGTGTTCCTGACTTGGGCTTGTAGCTTAGTGGATTAGAGCGGCTGACTACGGATCAGCAGGTCGGGGGTTCGAGTCCCTCCAAGCCCGTTGAGTGAAACTATACTAAACATTGATAACTATAGAAGCATCGTTTTTTTATTGATATTCAAATGAAAAAGGGTGACCGTAGCCACCCTCCGTTGCATGACTTATCGTTTCTTAGCGATCGCAGAGTTCCTAAACCACCACGGTTTTCTGAGTTACTTGCTTCAGTTCACCCTTGGCGTATTTGGCGGCATAGTCATCGAGGCTGAGTTGCTTGATTTTACTGGCGTTACCCGCGGTACCAAATTGCTGATAGCGATCGGCACACACTTTTTGCATGTATTTAATAGATGGCTTGAGGAAGTGACGAGGGTCAAATTCCTTGGGTGCCAAGGCCAGAGCTTCGCGCACCGCGGCGGTAATGGCTAGGCGATTGTCGGTGTCAATGTTGATTTTGCGCACACCGCTTTTGATGCCTTTTTGGATTTCTTCCACGGGCACCCCGTAGGTTTCGGGAATTGTACCGCCGTACTGGTTGATGATGTCAATCAATTCTTGGGGCACCGAGCTAGAGCCGTGCATCACCAAGTGGGTGTTGGGCAAGCGGCGGTGGATTTCTTCCACGCGGCTGATGGCGAGGATTTCGCCGGTGGGTTTGCGGCTAAATTTATAGGCACCGTGGCTGGTTCCAATGGCCACTGCAAGGGCATCCACTTGGGTGCGCTCAACGAAGTCTACAGCCTGATCGGGGTCGGTGAGGAGCATCGAGTGATCGAGGGCACCTTCAAACCCGTGACCATCTTCAGCTTCCCCTTTACCGGTTTCCAAGGAACCAAGGCAGCCCAGCTCGCCTTCCACAGAAACACCAATGGAGTGCGCGACTTTTACCACTTCACTGGTGACAGCCACATTGTACTCGTAGCTGGCGGGGGTTTTGGCATCGGCTTCGAGGGAGCCATCCATCATCACACTGGTAAACCCATTGCGAATGGCGGAGTAGCAGGTGGCAGGCTCGTTACCATGGTCTTGGTGCATCACGATGGGAATGTGGGGGTAGGTTTCCACCGCAGCCAAAATCAGGTGACGCAGGAAGTTTTCCCCAGCATATTTACGGGCACCCCGCGATGCTTGCAAAATCACGGGACTGTCGGTTTCGTGGGCCGCCTGCATGATGGCTTGGATTTGCTCCATGTTGTTGACGTTGAAGGCGGGGATGCCGTAGCCATTTTCGGCTGCGTGATCTAGCAGCAAGCGCATGGGTACGAGTGCCATAGGGTGATGTCCTCCTTAGTAGAGCGGATGTATCGCTTCGTTAACCTTACCGATAATCTTATGCTATGTTTGCTCGTTTATGTTACAGGGCAGCGATCGCCGGCCTATTGAGAATACAACCTTTTTCTATAGATAAGCGGTATCCAAAGAGGCTAGGGCTCAGAAAGTCTCGCGTACGGGAACTTCAATGCCGTTAATTACCGGTACCGGAATCCCCCGCGAGACATGGAAATAGATCCAATCCTCCAAGAGTTCGGCAAGACGCCCGCGGCATTCAAGTACGGTCTTGCCATTGGTCTTGACCCCCTCAAGGTCAGGAATTTCACCGTAAATCAGACCATCCTCTGCATTGAAGTGATAAACCGCCCGCTCCAGAGCCGCATTCATATAGTCCGACAGCGACATCCCTAGGATTGACCTCCTGAAAGGTAGGCAGCAACAGCAGCAGCGGTTCGATTGCCATGTTCGACGCGATCGCCCAAGGCCACCCCCTCCGCATAGTTACTACACAGGAAAAGCCCAGGGGTTTGGCTGAGGGCATGGGTCACCTGCTGCCACTGCTGAGGGTAGCCCACAAGATATTGGGGAATCGCCCGTCGCCAAACTTTCATACCGAGTAATCGTGCCTTGGCGGCGGGTAAATCAAGGAGGCGGGTCAAATCCTGCTGCACTTGCTGGACAATGGCTTCTTCCCTAAGGCTAGCCAAATCAGGATCCGTGGCACCGCCAATAAAACTTGTAAAGACTTGCCAGCCGGCGGGGGTGCGTTGGGGAAAAAGACAGGACGACCAAATGGTGCCAAGGGTACGGATGCCCTGGCCACGAGGAATCAGTACGCCAAATCCGGGGCGTACACTGCGTCCCAGTCCCGCGGGGTAGGCCAAGACCACACAGGCCACGGTGGGATAGGGGATGGCAGCCAAAACACGGGCGATCGCTGGCTGAAAGGGCGCTACCAACGCCGCGGTTTGATAGGCAGGCGTTGCCAAGACCACACTGCGGGCCTGCCACGTTTGCTCACCACTGCGCAGCAGATAGCCACCATTGGGTTCTGGGGTGATTGCTTCAACGGGGGTTTGCAGGTGAACCGGTGCCTTCAATTGTTGGGCGATCGCCCGCGGCAGAGCAGCCAAGCCTTCCTTAAAGGAGCCCAGTTCCCCTGGTCGCATTTGCACCTCTGCAGGTGGCCTTGGTTTAGGAGGTTGTTGGCGCCGCAGGCGCAGGGCGCCGGCAATGAGCCCACCCCCTAGTTTTTCCAGTTGGGCAATACGACGAAAAGCAGCAGCGGCACTCAATTGTTGCGGATCACCGGCGTAAACCCCAGAGACAAAGGGGGCCACCAGTCGTTCAGCCACCTCT